>NZ_JBFUKD010000091.1:0-8692 GCF_056401005.1 Microvirga sp. P4_G7
CGCGACCCGACGACGTCACTGCCCGAAAATATCCGCAAAGGTCGACTTGTTCTTGGTCTCGTCCGCGAGCGCCTTGGCCGCGTCGAACGGCATCACCTTGATCGCCTCGCGCGCGGGGTAGCCCGGCGGCAGGGCGACGGCGGGATGGGCGGCGATGTAGCCCTGTTTCAGGGCGAGTTCCTGCCCGTCCTTGGACAGAACGAAATCGATGAAGGCCTTGGCGGCTTCGGGATTGCCGGTGTCTTTCAGGATGGCCACCGGCTCGGTGACGGCAGAGACGCCTTCCTTCGGAAACACGAAAGCGACGGGGGCTCCCTTGGCTTTTTCGCGGATCGGCATGTAGTCGACGATGACGCCGTAGAGCTTTTCGCCGCCGGCGACGCTCTTGAGGATATCGCCATTGCCGCCCGCCGCCATCGCGCCGTTTTCCTTCAGGCCCTCGTAGTACTTCCACCCGCCTGCGAGGTTGCCGGTGACCGTGGCCGCATGAATGAGCGCTGCGCCCGAATTGAGGGGACTCGGCATGACGAGCTGACCTTTGGTCTCAGGCGAGAGCAGATCCGTCCACGCGGCCGGCTTGAACGAGGCACGGGTGTTGTAGACGATTCCCGTCGTGATCAGCTTGGTCGAGAACCATTGCTTCTGTGGATCGTGTGTTCCGACCGGATACGCGGAAACATCGGCCTTCTCGTAGGGCAGCAGGCGCCCCTCTTTCTTGAGGCCTTCCATCGTCACGCTGTCGGCGATCAACAAGATGTCGGCCTGCGGCCGTCCCGCCTCGAACTCGGCGCGCAGCTTCGCGAGAATCCGCGGTGTGCCGTCGCGAACGAACGAAATGTCGACTTTCGGAAACTTGGCTTTGAACGCGTCGATGGTCTGCTGCGCGTCCGTGTTCGGCTGGCTGGTATAGAGAACGAGCTTGCCGGCCACGTCTTGCGCGGATGCGGCAGTGGACAGGAAAGCGGTGGCGAGAGCAGCCAGGAGAATGGGCTTCATCGTGATGGTCCCTGTGCGAATAGCCGAAACGGTGCTCCTGCCCTAAAGAGGGCCCGTGACGCTCCTGTGACAGACCCTCAAGACGATTGCCAGCGGACTTTAGTTCCGGCGCGGTCCCGAGCGACCAGGCGCCACAGCCGTTCAAGGTCGAAACACTTCGACCTTCTCGGCAAATCCCTCGACCTCGAAAGCGCCCAGGGGAAAGGGGTTGCCCCAGAGATGGTCGGCGAAGGGCTTGGACATCAGCAGCGGCTCGCTCAGTGTCTTGTTCAACTTCGCAACGCGGTTGGCCAAATTCACGTCCCGGCCGATCACCGTGAAATCGAGGCGCTGGCCCGATCCGACATTCCCATAGGCCGCCTCGCCGTGATGGAGAGCAATGCCGACGCTCAAAGGCACCGGAAACCGCCCTTCGACATTGGCGATCTGAACGCGCCTCAGAGCGCTTGTCGCGGCCGACAACGCTGCTTGCGCGGCGCCACCCGTATCGTCGCCTTTATCGCGGAAAATCGCCAGAAGGCCATCCCCGAGATACTTCAAGACCTGCCCGCCCTCCTCCTCGATCGGCGGCACCAAGCAATCGAAATAGTTGTTCAGCAACTCCACCGCGGCTTCGGGCTCGAGGGTGGACGAGAGCCGCGTATAGCCACGCATGTCCGCGAACAGGATCGCCGAGCGGATCCGCGTGACCTGCCCGCGCAGAATGGCGCCCGAAAGGATCTCGCGATGGGGTTCGTCGCCGACATAGATGCGCAGCACATCGTCCAGCCGCCCGCTCGTCGCGCGCAGCTCCGTTACGAGCCCGAATGTCGGAATCAGGAGCCGCATCACCGTCAGGTTCTCCTCGCTGAAACCGCCATCCGAGCGGGTCGCGAAGGAAATGGCGTTATGCGTACCGTTGATGAACTTGAACGGGATCGTTAGATACCAGCGATATCCCGCTTCCTTCAATTCCGGGATGATCGGAAAGCGATCGTCAGGCGTCTCCCGCAAGTCGACGAGCAACCATTCACCGGAACGGCTCACGTAAGCGAACGGGCTCGCTTCATAGACTTCCTGACGCCGATCGCCGTGCGGCAGGTAACGGACACTCACGCCCTCCTCTTTGGTCCAGAAGCGTCCGATGCCGGCATATTCGGAATGCAGGGTCTCGATGGCCGAAGCAGCCCGGTCTATCGGCAGGCCAAGGTCGATCAATCCGTCGAGAAAACCGACGAACAGGTCGTTCGGGTCTTCCATGCGCGCGCCACTCGTGACCAACCAGTCGCGGAGAGCAAGAACGCGCGACAGGGTTTGCGGGTCGAGGCTGCGAGCCAGCGACAGCATGCGCTCCGGATAGGAGGAGGTGAATGGCAAGGGGGATGAACTCATAACGCCTAGTTGGGTTCCAGCAGTCTCATCGGCAAGCGGCAGGGACGACAAAGTACCCATTTGTTCTTGTTTTGTCCACTTTAATTGTCGTCCCCAAGGCAGGAAATGAGATGGGAAAGGCTTGGCCCGGAACGACTCGATGCCTGCTCCGTTGAGTCGCGTCGATCCTGATTCGGGTGAGGATGGAGTTGTGCTATGGCGCCACGATCCAGTTGGCGGGGCTACCTCAAACTGTCTCATGTGTCCTGTGCCGTCGCCCTGTTGCCGGCCTCCACGACGAAGGACAGAGTATCGTTTCACATGCTCAACAAGGAAACCGGCAATCGGCTCAGGCGCCAATCGGTCGATGAGGGCACGGGAGACGTCGTGAGCACCGATGAGCAGGTGCGCGGATTCGAAGTCGCCAAACGCGAATACATCACCCTCGAAGACGACGAGATCGAGAGCGTCGCGATCGCGAGCACCCACACGATCGACATCGAGAGTTTCGTCCCGCGCTCCGAGATCGACGAGGTCTTCTTCGATACGCCCTATTATCTGGTGCCCGACGACAAAGTCGCCGAGGAGGCGTTCGCGGTGATCCGCGAAGCCATGACGCGCAAGGAGGTCGTCGGCCTGGGACGTGTCGTGCTGTCGCGACGCGAACGCATCATCATGCTGGAGCCGCACGGCAACGGAATGGTCGCGCAGACCCTGCGCTATGGGTACGAGGTTCGGAGCGCCGACGCGTATTTCGAAGACATCGACACCACCAAGATCCCTGACGAGATGCTCGAACTCGCAGAGCACATCATCGATCGGAAGATGACAGCGTTTGACCCGTCACAATTCGAGGATCGCTACCAGAATGCGCTCCTCGAGCTGATCAAGGCCAAGGCCAGCCACACGCAACCGCCGAAGATCGAGGCCCCGAAACCGACGAACGTCGTCAACCTGATGGAGGCCCTGCGCCGTAGCATTGGCAACGAGAAGGGCGAACCCGCGTCGAAAGGCGGAGCGAAAGCACAGCGCGCGGCGGCCAAAGCCACGGTCCCATCGGCGACGAAGAAGTCGTCCGCCAAATCCAGTGCTTCACCGGCAACGCCTCGGGGCGCCGCCAAGGGCGTCAAGCGAACGGGTTGACGTCTGTCGCGACGAAATCTTTGACAGGCCGGCCCTGCAACGGCTAGAGCCTCGCCATGGCCAGCATCGACACCCTTTTCGTGACCAAGGTCTATCGCGCCGAGATGAGCGGCGCGAGGGATCTTCGCCTCAACTCCGACCTGGAGGCAGCCTGCCTGTCCATCGCCGAGGATGACGAGGCGGGACAGCGCTGGTGCCTGAAACACGGCTATCCGGGTTACACGTCATACGCTTCCCTCAACGATCTGCCTTGGCGCATCCCGGTTTTCGGCGATCTGCTGAAGAGTCTCGACAAGCATGTGGCGGCCTTCACGAAGGAACTCGATTTCGATCTCAAGGGCCGCAAGCTCGAGATGGACAGCCTCTGGATCAACATCCTGCCGCCGGGCGGTGTCCACACGTCGCACATCCATCCGCATTCCGTGATCAGCGGCACCTACTACGTGACCATCCCGGATGGCGCGAGCGCCCTCAAGCTGGAAGATCCGCGCCTCGGTTTCATGATGGCGGCGCCGCCGCGCAAGCCGAAGGCCCGCCCTGAGAACAAGCAGTTCGCCTATCTCAAGCCGACGCCAGGCACGGTTCTTCTCTGGGAGAGCTGGCTGCGCCATGAGGTGCCTCTGAACGAGGCCGAGAGCGAGCGCATCAGCGTCAGCTTCAATTACGCCTGGCGGTAACCTCGCCTCAGGCCGCGTGCCCTTTCGGGTGCTCGTGCGGCAGGAAATACGTCAGCAATCCGATCGCCGGCAAGAACGCGCAGATCTTGTAGACCGTGTCGATGCTGGTCATGTCCGCGACCTCTCCCAACACGGCGGCGCCGAGGCCTCCCATGCCGAAGGACAAGCCGAAGAACAGCCCGGCGATCATGCCGACCCTGCCCGGGACCAGCTCCGTCGCATAGACGAGAATGGCCGAAAAGGCAGAGGCCAGAACCAGTCCGATGATCACGCTCAGGACGCCGGTCCAGAACAGGTTGGCGTAAGGCAGCGCCAACGTGAACGGCAACACGCCGAGGATCGAAATCCAGATCACATATTTGCGCCCGATCCTGTCCCCGACCGGGCCACCGAGGATCGTTCCCGCAGCGACGGCCGCGAGGAAAATGAACAGGTGGAGCTGGGCATCCTGCACTGAAAGCTGGAACTTCGCGATCAGATAGAACGTGAAGTAACTGCTGATGCTGGCGAGGTAGAAGTTCTTCGAGAAGACGAGCAGCATCAGGATCGTGATCGACCATCCGATGGTCCCCCGCGAATGCCGCGAGATCAGCGGAGGCCCCTTGGGCTTCGCCTTGGCCGCAATCATTTTGCCCTGATACCAGCGGCCGACGTTGAACAACACGACCATGGCGAGGAGCGCCACGGCGGAAAACCAGGCAATGCTCGATTGCCCGTTCGGCACGACGATAAACGCGGCAAGCAGAGGGCCGAGCGCCGAGCCGGTGTTGCCGCCGACCTGGAAGACCGACTGGGCCAACCCATGCTGCCCGCCGGACGCCATCCGCGCCACGCGGGAGGATTCGGGGTGGAAGACGGATGAGCCCATGCCGACAAGCGCCGCCGCCAGCAGGAGCATCGCGAACGAACCCGCCTGTGACAGCGTCAGCAAACCGATGAGCGTGAAGCCCATGCCGACGATGAGTGAATACGGCTTCGGCTTGAGGTCCGTGTAATAGCCGACGAGCGGCTGGAGGAGCGAAGCCGTGAGCTGGAATGTGAAAGTGATCAGACCGATCTGACCGAAATCGAGACGGTACGCGTCCTTGAGGACCGGGTAGATCGCAGGAATGAGCGACTGAATGAGGTCGTTCAGCAGATGGGAGAAACTGATGGCCAGGAGAACCGGAACGGCGACACCCTCGGCCACTTTTTGAACGRGCGTGGCTGGCAGTGCGGTCGATTTCGTATCCATGGCGGTCTTTTCTTGAACGTGTCGTGGCTTTGGCGTCAGCCCGTGGGAACGCGGCCATGTCCCCGATGTGCCCATATAGCCCCGAACAGCACAGACTGTCTTTTACAAACCACGCAAAGCTGGGTTGCCGACAGAACATTGCATCGACCTGTCGGCCGAGCCGCAGTTGCTTGACCACGGGATCGGCGAAGCTAGTTCCTCTCATGAGTCTTTCAGGGAAGAACACCAACTCCATGCAACAGCCGAGCTGGCGAGAGGTGATCTTCTCAATCAAGACGTTCGGCGCGGCGATGCTCGCGCTCTACATCGCGTTTTGGCTCAATTTGACCCAACCTAGCTGGGCGATGCTCACTGCCTTTGTCGTCTCGCAGCCGATCGCAGGCATGGTGGTGGCCAAATCCCTTTTTCGCGTCGTCGGCACGGTGGTCGGAGCGACGATTGCCCTGCTTCTGGTCGCTTCCTTCGCCCAGAGCGGCCCAGTCTTTCTGACGTTGCTCGCCCTTTGGATCGGGGCCGGGACATTCACATCCGTCCTTTTGCGCGATGCTCCGGCAGCCTATGGAGCCATGCTTTCCGGTTACACCGCCGCCATTGTCGGCATTCCGGCCGCTCTCGCTCCGGAAACAGCCTTCGACTACGCCTCCGGGCGTTGCATCGAGATCCTCATCGGCATCGGTTGCGCCACGATCGTGAGCCAAGTTGTCTTTCCGCGTACGGCGGGCGACGCGTTGCAGACGTCGGTGGACCTGACGATGAAAGCGGTCGCGCGCTGGGTCGGTGATGTGCTGCGCGGAGAAAGCCAGGACGACAAGGTGCTGGCCGACCAGCGCAAGATGATCGCGGACGTGATCGCACTCGACGCTTTGCGCGTGTTCTCGACTTTCGATACGCCGAAAGTGCGCGCTGCCGGCAATGTGGCACGCCATCTGCAAGGACAGTTCGTCACGTTGTTGTCCATGCTGGTGTCCATTCACGATCGAATGGGCGTGTTGCGAGAACGGGAGACGGCCCTCCTGCCGACCCTTCAACCTCTCCTGAACCGAACAGCGGCCCTCCTCGATCGCGACGACCCGCTCGTCCATGATCCGGCCGTCAGCAACGCGGTGAACGAACTCAAGCAGGAGATCGAACGGCGCCTCCCAACCTTCGAGGCCATGGCCCTTGATCACCGCAACATTCTCGTTCGCACCGTGTTGCTTCGGGTTCGCGACGTGCTCGATACGTGGCACCGCGTCCTCGCGTTGCGCAACAACCTCTTTTCGGGCACGGCAGTGAGCCTGCAAGATACTGGCCTATTGCCGGAGGCTGCCCCCTCCTCCGCCCGCTACCGGGATTATACGCTTGCGATCATCGCGGGCGCGATTTCGACGACGGCGGTTCTCGTCACGTCGGCATTCTGGCTCACCACAGGATGGTCGCAGGGAAGCTCCGCCGTGATCTTCAGCGGCATCATCTGCAGCATCCTGGCTTCGCTCGATGACCCCGCCGCAGCCGCCGGCAACTTTCTCAAGATGACGGCCCTCTCGGCGATTGCGGCGGCGATCTATCTGTTCGCCGTGCTCCCCTGGATCGACGGCTTCGGTTCGCTTGTTGCCGTCCTGTTGCCGTTCTACCTGCCCTTCGGCATCCTCCTGGCGATGCCGGGCGTTGGAACCCGCGTCACGCCGCTTGGCCTCAATCTCGCGGCTCTCCTCGGTCTCACCAACAACGGTGTTCAAACCGATTTCGCCACCTTCGCCAATTCCACCCTCGCGCTCCTCGCCGGCATCGTCTCGGGGATCCTGATGTTCCGGCTGTTGAGACCCTTGGGCGTCGAATGGACCATCCGACGCATCCGCCAAAGCGCCTTGCGTGATTTGGAGCGTCTCGCCGAACCCGAGAATCGCATTCCGCGTCCGCTCTTCGAGAGCCGCATGTTCGACCGGATCAACGCGCTGTTCTCACGGATCGACATGACGAACCCTGAACAGCGCGACATGATCCGCGCACAGCTGACGGGGCTTCGCATCGGATTGAACGTCATTGCTCTGAAAGCGGCGCGCGCCGACCTCCATCCCCCCGCCGCCGATGCCGTCACGCGCTTTCTCGCCGCCCTTTCAAACCATTTCGGCAGGCTGCGGTCCGGCATAGTCCGCGAAGGCACCCTGCCCGAGCTCGATCATGCCGTGGGCGCGGTTCTGGAGTACGGGGGCGATCGACCGGTGGAAGAGGTACTGGCTTCTCTCGTCGCGATCGGCAGCGCGCTTCACCGCCATGCCGGGTTCTTCGCGGTGTCGCGGCCGCTCATGCCTCAACGTCTGTCCACGGAGGCGCTGGCATGATCAAGGAAATCGATCTGTTCGGCGTCTTCCTGCCGCCGCTTCTCGCCTACGCCGCTTTCGCCTATGCGATCTGGTTCGTCGTGCGCCGTATCCTCGGCTTCGCCGGCCTCTATGGGGTCGTTTGGCATCCCGCCTTGTTCGGCACGGCCCTCTACGTTCTCATTCTCTCGGCTCTCGTCCTCGTGGCCTTTCGATAGGATCGCCCATCGTGACGCTTTCTCGAACTGCGCGCTTCGTCATCACCGCCTTCGTCGTCGCCCTTGCCATTGTGGCGGGCTGGTTCGCCTGGCGGACATATCTGGAGAATCCGTGGACCCGGGACGGCCGCGTGCGCGCCAACATCGTGGCGATCGCGGCCGATGTCTCCGGGCCGATTGCCGAGGTTCGCGTCAAGGACAATCAGGCCGTCAAGAAGGGCGACGTGCTGTTGACAATCGACCCAGAACGCTACCGCTTCGCCCTCGCGCAGGCGGAGGCCAACGTCGAAGGTCGCGAGCGCGAACGGGAGCAGCGCCGGCGTGAACTCGAACGCCGCAATCGGTTGTCTACGGCCGCCATCACGGCCGAGGCGCGCGAGCAGGCGGAGACGGCATTGTCGACAGCGGAGGCCGCCTACGATCAGGCCATCGCAGCGCTCAACACCGCAAGGCTGAACCTCGATCGCACCCAGGTTCGTTCCCCTGTCAACGGTTATGTGACGAATCTCCTGGTCAACCCGGGCGATTATGCTACCGCCGGCAAAGCGTCGCTGGCCATCGTCGACAGCGACTCGTTCTACGTGGTCGGCTATTTCGAGGAAACGAAGATCCGCAACATCCGCGAAGGCGACAGGGCCATCGTGCGTCTGATGGGGTTCAGCGAACCTATCGACGGGCATGTGGAAAGCATCGCGCGGGCTATCGTCGATCGCGAGACGATCTCAAACGGCGAGCTGATCGCCAACGTCAATCCGACCTTCAGCTGGGTGCGAT
>NZ_JBFUKD010000092.1:0-8692 GCF_056401005.1 Microvirga sp. P4_G7
AAACTGAAGGCCAGGTTGAGCGCCACGACCGTCTTTCCACAGGCCGGAGTAGGCGATGTGACGGCAATCGAGCTCCAGTTGTTCTGGCGCATCATCTTGAGGATCTTCGTTCGCAGAATGTCGAACGTGAAATTCGCGGTGTCCGCACGATCGATCGTCACGATGCGCCGTTGAGCGACGCGTCGTTTGTCGAGTTTGATCAGAGGCAGCCTCGACCACGCGGCATCCTCGGATGCCGGGGGAGGAGGGGGCGGCGTGCCGAGATCGGGGAACACGACCAGCGCGTTTTCGCGATCCGCGGATTTACCGAGTGCGGCTTGAATGCGTTCCATGCCCTACGCCTAGACTTAATGCGCGACGGAGCGTCGCTGGAATGAGTTCGGTTCCTCCCCACTGGGTTTCACCCCTGGTTCGGATGTAAGGAATTGTTGCCAATGGCTCGATCTCGAGCGACTCGATCAATTCGACCGGCCGGCGGATGCTCTTGTTCAGCACTTCCAACAGAACGATGAAGCCCAGACCGAGCGCAATTCCGCCCGCGAAACTGCCGCCCGCGATAGCCATCCGCTTAGGACCGATTGCGCGCTGCGGCGGCGTCGCCGGTTCCAGCAATGTCAGGCGCTCGCCCTTGGACCGCAACTCGATCCGTTGACCGGTCGAAGCGTCCGCAAGGCGGGCGGTGGCGACATTGTACTGCGTTTGGATATTCTGGTACTGGCGCTCGAGCCCATTGAGCGCGGTCTCATTGCTCGGCGTTGCTGCGATCGATTGCGTCAGCGTCGCCAGGCTCTTTGCGATCGCGACTTTCTCCTGACCGATCAGAGTAAGTCGTTGATCCATATCGGCGAGTTGCAGATCGAGCTCGGACGGCTTCTTGTTGGGTCCTGAACCGCCACTCGAGCGATCAGCGCGCACCTGATCTTCAAGCGCCGAGATCTGCGACTGGAGCGCCACGATTCCCGGGCTGCTGTCCGAGAAGATGGTTCGTTGCTCAGCCATGACCTGTCGCAGACGCTCGAGGGTCTGTTCCGCCGGTGTCATCGCCGCGCTGGCGATCCGACCGGTCGATGCGAAGAACTGAACCAGCTTCGCGCGACTATCCCGCAAGGACGCTTCCTCGCGATCGAGCTGCAGAAGGCGCTCGTTCAAGTTCATTTGCTGATTGCGACGAAAAGCGAGACTCTCCGGCAACGCATCCTTGTTGTCGTTCTTGAAATGCAGGATCTCGCCTTCGACCTGGTTCAACAGCGTGCCGAGCCGTTCCGTTTCCTGCTGGAAGAACTGGAGCGTGTCGCTCGCCTGATCCGTACGGAGGCGAACATTGYGCTGCATGWTCAAGTTCACAAACTCATTGACCACGTCGGACGCGAGGACGGGATCCTTTGCCTTGAACGTGACCGCAAACGCGGTGACGCCGCCGCCGCCACGTGACGCATCGAAGCGGATTTGATCAACCGAAGCCCTGGAACGCATATCCTCGACGATGTCGTTGTCGGAAAGTCCGGGGCGCCCGGCGTACAGATTGAACCGATCGGCCAACGCCAACAGATTGGCCCGCGTCATCATCTGCAATTCGATCATCTGCAGCTGCTTGACGATCTCGGGAGGGACCGTGGAGCGAACGAGATCGGCGGAGATCTGTGGCGACTCCACCATTATGCGCGCTTCGGCCCGGTAGACCGGTGGCAATATGTAGGCGACCACCAGCCCAGTCAGTGAAACAAGGAAAGCGATCGCGGCAAAATAGGGAAAGCGTCGAACGAAAATCGATCGATAAAAACGAATGTCGATGTTGCCCATTCCCAACCCGCTTGCCTTATCTCAAACATCGAATCCGTGCCGACGCCGGGTGACGCTCGACGACCTTTGACGAGAGGCAAGGTTATACCTTCCGAGCAAGACGCGTCCAGGCAAGCGCGCGACGCAAAGGGAGTACCCGGGCGCGATGCCCCTGACCCATAAGATATAATTGTCAAAGCCGATGCCCCGGCGATAATGCGACGAGGAAAAAACAGAACTGGCGAACGACGAATATGTGGGAGGAAATCAAAGCACGCGCAAGCGGAGCAGGAACCGGCCTCGTGGCTTTGTTCGCTTTTGCTGCCGTAGCTGCAATGCCGAACCCCGCGCATGCCGAGCGCTATCCGCTCGCGCCGCAGACGAAAGTGCGCGTGAATGTCGTTCAATGGATTCCGTCCAAGGGCGAGTATCAGCGTTGGGAGGCGGTCGGAGGCGAGTTCGTCGTGTCCGATGAGGGAACGATTTCATTGCCCCTCGTCGGCCGGATCGAGGTCAACAACCTCGACAATACGGAATTGGCGGCAAAAATCTCGGATGAGCTTAAGTCCAAGACCGGTCTGATCAGCCCGCCCGATGCGACTGTGGAGATTTTGGAGTACCCCCCATTCTACATTGTTGGAAGCGTCGCCGCGCCGGGTGAATACAAGTTCCGACCTGGCTTGACTGTATTGCAGGCGCTTGCCCTCAGTGGCGGCCGGCAAAAGGCGCCGACTGAAGGGGGCGCGAACGGACAGGTGGGGATGCTCGGCGATCTCCAGGGCGTTCGCGACGACATCTTGCGTGGCCAAGGCAGAATCGCACGCCTTCAGGCCGAGCGAGCCGGTGAGAAGACGATCCGCTTTCCCGGCGAACTGATGTCGAGTTCAGACAAGGATGCGGCCGAGATCATGGAACAAGAAAAGATCATCTTCGAGGCCCGCAGCAAGGGGTTGGAGCGCCAGCTGGATAGTCTGGCGGAATTACGCAACCTCTTCACGAGCGAGATCGAGATTCTCGGTGAGAAAACGGATACGTTGAATCGCAGCATCAAATTGGCCGAGGAGGAGTTGGCTGGCGTCAAGTCGTTGGTGGAGCGGGGCATCGCAACGGTATCGCGCAGGTCGGATCTGGAGCGTGCAGTCGCAAACTTGCATTCGAACCGCCTCGATGAAATTACAGCCACCATGCGCGCGCGCCAGAACTTGAGCGAAGCGACCCGAAGCGCGCTCAACCTGCGCGACAAGCATCAGACCGACGTCTCCACCGAGCTGCAGGATGCACAAGCCAATATTGAACGCTTGAGGATCAAGGAGAACGTCATCAAGCAAGTTCTCGTCCTCGGCGACGTTCCGATTACCAGCGAGCGCAGGAGCGACAGGCGCGGCGAAGCCTCACTGTCTTATGTCATCGTCAGGCAGAGCCAGGGAAAGACGGACGAGTTCGCCGCCTCCGAGGCGTCGAACCTCATGCCCGGCGATGTAGTCAAGGTCGCGATCAGCGATCCGTCGATGAGGAGCAGCGCACTCACCGCCGGCGGAGCGACGGCTCAATGAACAGGACGAAGAACGTCGCATCGCCCGAGCCGGATCCGCGCGGCCGATTCGATCGTCCGGAGGCCGCAGCGCTCAATCTTGATGGCGCGATGGAATCCGCGCCACGCGTGAGTGTCGTAATTCCTCACTTGAACGAGCCTGCGGAGCTGAAGCAGTGTCTCGCCGCGTTGCAGGAACAAGAGGTCGACGGCATTCCATTCGAGATCATCGTGGTGGACAATGGGTCGCGAGAGCTGCCGGTCATTTCCCGCGCCGATGTGCGTCTCGAACGCGAACTCGTCCCGGGTCCGGGGCCGGCCAGAAGCCGCGGCGCGAGCATTGCCCGAGCCGAGATCATTGCTTTCGTGGACGTCGACTGCGTACCGCAACCCGGGTGGATCCGCGGCATCGTCGACTTCTTCGACAAACATCTCGACATCGATTGCGTGGCTGGCGACGTGCGCGTTTCGTGGGCTGATCGCTCTCGGCCGACGGCCATCGAGGCTTATGAGGCGATCTTCGGCTATCGCGTCAAGATGTATGTCGAGCGAGACCACTATGCGGCCACGGGGAACATGGCGGTCCGTCGCAAGGCCTTTCGTGCGGTGGGACCTTTCGGCGGAATAGCGATCATGGAGGATCGCGATTGGGGCCAACGTGCGACCGCTCAAGGCTTTCGCATTGCGTTTGTGCCACGCGTTCTCGTTCTGACACCGCCATGCAAGACGTTCGGCGAGCTCGCCAAGCGCTGGGACCGCCATATCGCGCACGAATTCAAGGACCTTCGTGACCATCCGATTTCCGGAGCCAAATGGATGAGCCGCGCCGTCGCGGTGGCGATCTCTCCCTTGGCCGAGATTGCCACGGTCGCGAGAACGCCGCGCGTTTCCGGTCTGCGGGCACGCTGGCTCGCTTGGCGGTGTCTCGGACGGCTTCGCTTGTTCCGCGCGCGCAGAATGCTCGCGTTATATTTCAACGGCAATTCTGCCCCAATGGTCGAAAGCTGGAACCGGGACTAGTGCATTCGACACCGTGAATCGATGATTTGGCTTCGTGGTGGAACCGGCACAAGCCCAGGCGACGGTCAGAGCAAAGTGTGATGTCCAAACAGCTCATCCTCAATCTCCATGGTATCGGACATCCGCATTGTCATGTCGAGAGAGACGAGCGGCACTTTTGGTGGAGCCAAGAATCGCTTCATCGTCTTCTTGAGGAAATTGCCGAGCGTACGGCTGAGAAGAAGCCGGAAGTCGTCGTGACTTTTGATGATGGAAACCTCAGCGACGCCACCGTTGCGCTGCCAGCACTCGTTCGCCGAGGTCTGAAGGCAAGCTTCTTTGTCTGTGCGGGTCGTATCGGCCAGCAGCACTATCTCGACCCGGCCGCCATTCACGATCTTCTCAGTGCCGGCATGACAGTCGGCAGTCACGGCATGAACCATCGCGATTGGCGTCAGACGACAGATGCAGAGCTGGACGAGGAGATCATCCAAGCGCGTAGAAAACTCGAAGACGTGTGCGCCGGCACGGTGACGAGCGTTTCGATCCCTTTCGGTCTTTACAACCGCCGGGTCATCGAACGTCTGCGGCGGCAGAATTTCGATGTCATCTACACGAGCGATCGCGGCGTCGCGCATGCCTTCTCGACAATCAAGCCACGGGAAACGCTTGATTGCAGCATGGAGGTCGACGGACTGGTGGCGAGACTTGCGACACCACGTTCCGCTGCAGCGCAAATCGGGAGCGCCGTGAAGCAATTGTGTAAACGCTGGCGGCAGTAGCTTGGCATGGGAGATTGAGCGATGCGCGATGGGGAGTCGAAAGAATGAATGGTCGTTCCTCCAACTCCGGCAGGACGGTGGTTCTGACGGGGATGGATGCTCAACACATTTACGTGGCGAGCGCTCTTTCTTCGGGAGGAGGGGCAGTCGCCGTCGTGCTCGTCGAGCAACCCGCGGAGCCGCTTGGGAAGCGGATATCGAGGTTGCGGCGCCGCTTCGGCTATTGGGGGACTTTGACGAGAATCCTGGTCAGGGCAGCTCTCGTGTTGTCGGGCGAGCAAAAACGCCGCCGCGCTGGTCTGAGTTCTGTTCTGGGAGACCCTGAAATTCCTGCCGACGTTCAGGTGTTCAAGACTGTAGGCGTCAATAGCGCAGAGACACGAGCGCTGCTGCAAAAGCTGGCTCCCGACATTCTCTGTGTTTACGGAACTGCGATCGTCGCCGACGACACGCTCGCGATCGCTCGCGAGATTTCTCTTAACCTGCACACCGGAATTTCACCGCGATATCGCGGTGCCGATTGCAGCTTCTGGCCGCTCTACCAGAATGAGCCGGAGTGGCTCGGCGCGACAGTCCATGTCTGCACGTCGGCTCTCGATGGCGGCGCCATTCTCGGCGTGGCGAGGGCCAAGCTGGCCGCCGAGGACGATCTCGGCGCGGTGTTCGGTCGTTCCGTGATCGCGGGAGCGAAGCTCTATCGCGATGTGCTGCAACGGTTGGAAAGCGGTGAGGAAATCGCTCCCATCACGCAGGACCTTGACACCGGACGTGAGTATCGAGCGGTCATGCGCGACTGGCGGGCGGAACTGAAAGTGCATCTGCTCCTGAAAGCAGGACTGATCCGAAACTACGTGGAGCGCGGCAATGGCTGAGCCCGTCGACGTCGCCGTCATTTGCGTGACGCACAATTCTGATGCGCTGTTGCCTGGCGTGTTTCGTTCGCTTCAGATTATTGCTTCCGAGTGCGCAATGCGCGTCGTCTTCGTTGACAGCGGTTCGCGCGATGGGACTGTTGAGAYGCTTCGAGGCTTCACTCACGCGTCCGATGTTCGCATCCTCGACGCGAACTACGGATTCTCGGCCGGGATCAACGCCGGGATCGCTCGGGTTGTCGAATCCGGCGGGGCGTTCGCCTATCTGATCATGAACCCCGATGTGCGTATCGATGCCAATACGGTGCCGCTTCTTCTCGAGGCTCTGCGGGTGCCCGGCGTCGGGATCGCCGTGCCACGGATCGTCGACGAGAACGGCGATATACTTCCGTCTCTGCGCAATAGACCTTCGGTGACGCGATCTTGGTGCGATGCGGTTCTCGGCGGGCCGCTTTCCTCTCGCTTGGGATTGCCCTCCGAGGTCATTCGAACCAGGGATGCATATACCGGAGACCGCGAAGCTTGTTGGGCGACCGGCGGAATGCTGTTGATTTCTGCCGATTGTGCTCGTGCTGTGGGAGAGTGGGATCCATCCTTCTTCATGTACGAGGAGGAGGTCGACTACGCGCTGCGGGCTGCTGACGCAGGATACAAGTTGCGCTTCGTTGCCGAAGCGTCGGCGTTGCGCATTATCGGCGAGCGGCGCGCAGCACCCTGGGCGGAAGCCCTCATGCATCGAAATCGCGTCGCGCTCCTCGCGCGTCGTGAACCCGCCTACATCGCCCGCTTGCATGAGGCGGGTCTGATCTTCGGGACGTCGCTGAGAGCCGTTGCCGGCCGGGCCAATGCGCGGGCGGCTCTCTGGGCGCTCGTTCATCGCGCATCGCCTTTGGAGGTGCTTGCCCGATATCGGCCCGATGCGCGGGCGCAGATCAAGGAAATCACCTCCCCTCCGTAGTTTCGACGGTGGGCAATTACTCCCAAAGGATCGAATGGTTCTTACGATCAGAAGCGTCGAAGGCGGTATCAAAGGAAGATCTCTCTTGTTACATTTGTGCGCGCCTGAAATCAGAAGGCCCTGTTGTCCCCGATGACCTCTCAGACGAGTGCCGCACCGCGGTCGACCTATCTTCAGATTTTGAAGTCGACGGCTTTGATCGGTGGATCCACGGTCATCAGCATCGCGTTCGGTATCGTGCGGACGAAGGTGATGGCGGTCTTGCTTGGCCCGGCAGGTGTCGGTCTGCTCGGTCTCTACAACGCCGTCGCCGATCTTACGCAAGGCGTCGCCGGCTTGGGTGTCCAGAACAGTGGCGTGCGCCAGATCGCGGAGGCTGCAGGATCTGACGAGGCTGATCGCATAGCCTTGACGGCAAAAGTTTTGAAGCGGGCCTCCCTCGTGTTGGGACTGCTCGGTGCTTTGCTCCTCGTCGTCTTTGCGGGCCCGGTGTCCGAATTTACGTTCGGCAACCGCGAGCAGGCTGCCGGCGTCGCGCTGCTTTCCCTTGCGGTCTTCTTCAAGATTGTCTCGGGCGGTCAAGCCGCGCTGATCCAGGGAATGCGTCGGATTTCGGATCTTGCGCGCATGGGCGTCTTAGCTGCCTTCTTCAGCACGGTGGTCAGCATCCCGCTGGTCTATTTTCTGGGGGAGCGTGGGATCGTTCCATCACTCGTGGCGACAGCCGCCATGACGCTGTTGACGTCGTGGTGGTACAGCCGGCGGATCAAGATCGAGTCGCAGCCGATTGTCGCGCCGCAGATGTGGCCCGAGACGGTGATGTTGCTCAAGCTTGGCGTCGCGTTCATGGCCAGCGGCATATTCACCGTCGGTGCGGCGTATGCTGTCCGGATCATCGTTCTGCGGCATTCGGGTGTCGAAGCAGCCGGTCTCTACCAGGCGGCTTGGGCGCTCGCCGGCCTCTATACGGGGATCATTCTTCAGGCTCTCGGGACCGATTTCTACCCGCGTCTCACGGCGGTCGCCAAGGACGACGATGAATGCAATCGCCTGGTGAACGAACAGGCGCAAATCAGCATTCTTCTGGCCGGGCCAGGTGTGATTGCAACGCTCACCTTTGCACCACTGGTGATGACGATTTTTTATTCGACGGAGTTTCATGCGGCGGTGAGCCTGCTGCGATGGGTTTGCCTCGGTATGATGCTCCGCGTCGTGGCATGGCCGATGGGCTTTATCATTCTTGCGAAGGGGGCTCAGAAGATTTTCTTCTGGACCGAGCTGGCGGCCACTCTGGTTCACGTGGGCCTGGCGTGGTTCTTGGTGCAAAAATTCGGAGTCGATGGCGCTGGAGCTGCCTTCTGCGCGCTCTACGTCTGGCACAGCATCTTGATCTACGCGATCGTTCGAAAGCTCTACGGGTTCAGATGGTCCGCCGTCAATTTCCGGTTGGGTGCAGTTTTCCTTCCGGGAATTGCCGTCGTATTTGTCGGCTTCCTGTTTCTCCCGTTCTGGCCGGCCACGGGTCTCGGTGTGACCGCGGTTCTTCTCAGCGGCCTTTATTCGCTTTGGAGTCTCATTCGCGTGTGTCCGCCGGATTCCATGCCGATCGCGATCAGGCGATGGCTGCCCCAATCGGCGTGAAACCGGAGTGGACATGACAAGTCA
Organism: Microvirga sp. P4_G7; assembly: GCF_056401005.1. Classification (NCBI taxonomy): domain Bacteria; kingdom Pseudomonadati; phylum Pseudomonadota; class Alphaproteobacteria; order Hyphomicrobiales; family Methylobacteriaceae; genus Microvirga; species Microvirga sp. P4_G7. Next base: position 8,587 of record NZ_JBFUKD010000092.1, read on the forward strand.
CATGACACGGGCCAGCATGAAATCGATGATAGGTGCGGCATTTGCCTTCGCTCTCATGCCTGGAGCGTTGGCGCTCCCGAGCGGGCTCGCCGGCTCGCTGATGCCG
>NZ_JBFUKD010000093.1:0-8657 GCF_056401005.1 Microvirga sp. P4_G7
ATCGCTGAATCGCTGAGAACGCGGCGTCATCCGCCCTCGCGCCCAAGACGCGTCACGCCTACCTGCTCGATGTCATGTCGCATTTGATTCGCGATCGCGGAAAAAGCCCTTTGGTTATTCTCTTTGAGGACCTCCATTGGCTCGATGAAGCGAGCGAAGGTTTCGTCGAGACAATCTGTACCGCCATTTCAGGTACGCAAGTTCTCCTCATCGTCAATTATCGACCGAATTACTCTGCGCCTGGGATGAAGAGGAAAGATTTCACTCAGATCCTGCTCGACGATCTGGGGAGCGATCAGACCAGGGTGTTGGCGGAAGCGCTCATCGGACCCGACGCTGCCCTCGCCGAGCTGCGTGAGCGGGTTGCCGAGCGTTGCGGCGGAAACCCATTCTTTGCGGAAGAGTTGGTTCATTCGTTGGCTGAGAACGGCCGACTGGTGGGAACAACGGGTCATTACCGCCTGGTTGCACGATCAAGCGACATCCCATTGCCGGTCACAGTTCAGGCGGTCATTGGAGAGCGCTTGGACAGGCTTGCCATCGCAGACAGGACCGTCATCCAAGTGGCTTCAGTCATAGGCAAGGAAGTGCCTTACGCGGTGCTTGCGGAAGTACTCGGTGGCGCGCGGTTTGAAACGGACGTTGTGCTCGATCACTTGTGTTCGGCGGAGCTGCTGAAGGTTCTCCATAGCCCCGAAGGCACTCAATATGCGTTCCGGCATCCTCTCATTCAGGAAGTGGCGTACGCAGGACAATTGAAGGCGCGAAGAAGCCGGCTTCACGGATTGGTTGCCCCGGCGATGGAGGCATACTATCGCGAACGGCGAGATGAAGCCGCCGGGCTCATATGTTTTCACTATGAGGCGGCCGGCAACCTCGCGGCCGCGGCCCAATACGGCAAGCGGGCAGCCGAATGGATCGGATCGATGCACCCCGCGCAGGCGATCAAGCAGTGGCAGGACGTCTTGCGTCTTCTTCGTGATCAGCCCCGCTCGCCCGAAAATGCGTCCCTTCGAACGCTCGCCAACGCTCAGGTGGCCTGGCTTGGCTGGCGCGAGGGTATGACTTCCGAACAGGCACAGCCCTTCATTCAAGAGGMGCTCGTCATAGCCCGCGCAACCGATGACTCCATGATCCCTCTGTTGCTGTTCGTCGAAGCGCGAATTGGTGGCGCGAGCGGTGGCCCGGCCGACGACTATGTCGCCCAGGTGAAGAAGGCTCTGACGATTCTTTCCGGAGCGGACCAGGGGCGCGCGGCAACCCTCTTTGCCTCACTTTGCCAGGCCTATGGTTGGGCAGGGCTCTTCAGGGAAGCCTTGCAGGCGAACGACGAAGCGATGATCCGCTTGCCCCATGTGACCGATTTCGACAACCGCTTCCTGGGATACAGCGTGGAGCACTGGACGATCAGTCTCCGCGCACGAATATTTGTCCATATCGATCGCATTGACGAAGGCCGAAAGTGGCTCGACCATATGCTCGCAATCGACGACGGCCTGATCGATCCAACTGTGCAGTTCATAAGTCACCTAGGCTACGTCGATCTCGCCTGGATCACCGGAGACGCTGAACTTGCGGCTACGCACGCCGCGCAAGTCATGGAAATCGCCGCCCGTCATGGTACGCCGTACTTGCGCGTCTTCTCCCACGCCTGTGCAGGCATTGCGATGACGATAGCGGGCCAAACCGCTGATGCCGTCAGAGAATTCGAGGCGGGCCTCGCGTTCATGCAATCTGCGAGGGCCGCCGTCGACTATGAACCGGACATGCTCGCTGCCTTGGCCGAGTGCCTGGATCAGGCAGGATCTTATGGCAAGGCCCTCACCACAGCTGAGCACGCAATTCGCATATCGCGAGAACGTGCAGCGCGGCTTCCTGAATGCCGCGCTCAGATCGTTGCAGGAAGTGCACTCTTGAAGCAATTCGGTGTATTGCGTTCGGTCGAAGCAAGACGTCATTTCGAGACGGCAGAGATGTTGATCGAGGTCACGGGCGCGACGGTCCTAGAGCCCCGGCTTCGATTGGCGAGAGGATTGCTCGATTCAACCGCGTCCTGAGCTCGAGCGTCTGACAAGCAAGGTGAATTCGCTCATTCCGTAACCGTCAATCAGTGAAACATCTGCACCGAATTCGCGCCGACAGTATTCCGCCCAACGCTCCGCCGACGCACAATACAGGCCCGCCATGACTTTCTGGCCGCCCCGCGGCTCCGATACGAAATTGACTGCGAAGCCGAGTCTGCTTGTGGAATTCATGTCGCAGAGCGACGTTTCGACGAAGCGCTCCCATTCCTCTCGCGGCTGTGTGAGCATCACGTTGAATATGCCGCTCGCTATACTGTAGTCGGCGATACGAGGGCTCCTATGTCCGTGATGAAAGCGCACACGCTCCAATGGCCACAGTTTGGTTGCCTTTCTGACCATCGCCTTCGAGAGATCCACGCCGAGATAGTCGATTTCGGCTTTTGGATGTCGTCGTGCCAGAACGCCGACGAGGGCGCCATACCCGCACCCGACGTCATTCAACGATAAGGGTCCATCGAGATCGCAGAGTTTCAGCAGCTTGATGAATCGAAGCTCCTGGGTCGGTTCACAGCTCCAGTCCACACCGAGAGGAGTGGCGCCGAAACGCCGAACTCTTCTCGTGTAATACGCATCGACATCCCGATAGAGATCATCGAAACTTTGCACCGGCAATTCCGATCGCTCCAGATCATTTTTTCGACGAGCGGCCCGCGGGTTTAACTTCCGCAGCATCAGATCTTGGGCGCATTGGAAGGGACACCACGATGTGTTCCTGCTCGACGTAGAAGGGACCGGTCGACGATTTCCGAACGATTACGCGGCGCCCGTCGTCTCCTCGCGAATCATGGGCTTTGAAGAACATGGGAGTCGGGCGCGACGATGTCAGATTCTCAATGATGGTATTCATGATCCGGTCGTGTCCGTTTTCCTTCGCGGTATCGGACTCGTACGAGCTCAGATCGTCAATGAGGGAAAGCCACCGGTTTTTCGCCCGTGCATTCCAGAAGCCCCCAAGGTTCAACAGCGCAAAACAATTTCGCAGCGATCGTCCCTTCTGGAACAGTTGAAACTCTTTTTGGAGAACGGCCAGTTCGTCAATACCCCCGAAGGCCTCGCCAGGGCCCTGCGATGGTCCGAAACGCAGATTTAAGAGATCCAGCAAGCCGGAAATGTAAATATCGTCCTCTTTCATAAGCCGGCCCATTATCTTCTCCCTGAGGTTTGAGATTTATTCGAACGCTTACTAGCGGCTCTAATTCCGCGGGACGTTACCACTTAGGTCGTACAAATCGGCTTTGAAATCGGAAAGCCTGAACGCGGGACTACAGCGTATATCTGTAGTATGCCATGTATTGGACTAAAGAAAAGATGAATTCTATTACACCGATGTGTACCCTTCACGGGTAGTTCAGTCGCGAGTTCTACCGTTCGTACAGTTCGTCGACGACGGCGCTCACGCATCTCTTCGGCGCTGTTGCCCATCTGCTCCGGGATCGCCGTCAGCACGGTTGAGCAGCGGGCGCGACGCCTCTTTGATTTCATTTCAAAGGCGTTCATCCCGCCGACGACTATCGCCGGGTGCCTCCTATCCCATATGAGGAAGCGATAGACGCAAGGGCCACCCCAATCCGCCTTCTACACAACGCAGCATCGGCAAGGCTGTTGACAATTCGTTGGGATCTGGCGCCCACCGCACACCGCTTCCTAAGGAAACTCTTCAATGCACTTCGTTACAGCCAATAGCGCCGCCGTCCCAGCACTCGGCTTTGGAACCTTCCGTCTGCCCGGTCCTGATACTCTCCGTATGGTGCCTCAAGCGCTGAAAGTCGGCTTCCGGCACATCGACACCGCCCAGATCTATGGAAACGAGGCGGAAGTCGGTGACGCAATCGCTGCTTCGGGTGTCGCGCGTAGCGAAATCTTCCTGACCACCAAGGTTTGGGTGGCCAATTACGCCCGCGACGCTTTCATTGCGTCGGTTGATGAGAGTCTCAAGAAGCTCAAGACTGACTATGTCGATCTGTTGCTGTTGCATTGGCCGAACGACGCCGTACCGCTCGCCGATCAGATCGGCGCGCTCAATGCGGTGCGCCGTGTGGGGAAGGTCCGTCATATCGGCGTCAGCAATTTCAACACGGCGCTCATGAACGAGGCTGTACAGCTATCTGAAGCGCCGCTCGCCACGAACCAAATCGAAATCCATCCATATATCGATCAATCCGTGGTGATAGCGGCTGCCCGCCGCGCCGGTCTTTCCGTCACGGGCTACTACGCCATGGCGGACGGCAAGGTATTCAACGATCCGCTTCTTCAGGATATCGCAGATCGCCATCGCAAATCGGTCGCTCAGATCGTCCTGCGTTGGCTGGTGCAACAGGATGGCGTCATCGCCCTCTCGAAAACGGCCGGTGAGGCGCGCGCTGCCGAAAATTTTACAATTTTCGACTTCGAACTCTCGGACGATCAGATGAAATCTATTCACGCGCTGGCTCGCGGCGACGGCAGAATTGTGAACCCACCTGGCCTTGCCCCACAATGGGACGCGGCGGCATAGGGCGTCGTTCGGCAAGGGCGCCCATCGGGACGCTAGAGTGCCAATGCAAACAGCTCGCGCTCTTCACTCACGCCACGAAGAGCGTGACGACCAAGGGATTTCGCTGACTGCGCGCTTGCGGCCGCAACGCTGGCTGAAAGTATGACATTGCAGCCGAGGGGTTCGCAAAGCGCTTCCATGCGGCTGACCTCGTTCACGGCGGGACCGATCACCGTAAAATCGAGCCGGTTTGCGGCCCCGATATTGCCATAGAACACGTCGCCGAAATGCAGCGCCACGTCGAGATCAAGAGGTGTAGCGTCAGCGTGATCGAGATTGACCATTTCGTTGCGTGCGATCGCCGCTCGCGCTGCCCGCACGGCCGCTGCGCAGGCCTCTTCTTTCGTCCGATCTTCCGCGACGAGGAACGCGGCCATCAGACCGTCGCCGAGGAACTTCAGGACCTCTCCGCCGTACTCGACGACGGGCTCCGCCATTGCCTCGAGATGCTGATCGAGCCTATGGATTAGTTGTGCGCCCGACCGATCGGCGAGTGCTGTAAATCCCCGCAAATCGGCGAACAACAACGCGGCCGTCAATGTCGTACCGGATCCCCTCTGTATCTCACCGCTCAGAACACGGCGGCCTGCAGAGAGGCCGACATACGTGTCCAGCATTCCAACCATGACGTCGAGAAGCGTCATCCGGTAAGACGCCAGCGCCAAAGCCGGTAACACGGAATCGATGCTAGCAACTTCGTCCTCTGAGAATCCGCCGTTCCGGTCCGTCGAGAAAGAAATGGCGATCCCCAGCAGCGCCGGAGCACTCGCGTTGTCGAACGGAACCAAGCGCGCCAGATAGTCCCTTCCACCTTCGGCTTCGATGTCATCGAAAAGCGCAAAGCGATCGGGCTCGGCTTTACTGAAATGCCAGTGGCGCGCTGTCTGCCCTGATCTCAGCATGTGCCCGAACGGACTCACTTCGAACGCGTCGCGGTTGCGTTCGTGCGAGACGCCGTCGACCGTGGTGCCAGCCGTTCGCGTCCACGTGTGGCTGTAGACGCGAATGGTGGGATTGACCGTCGGCAGGGCCAGGAAAACCCGCATGAGAGGTATCCCCGAGGCCAGCAATTGTTCGACGAAGCCGTTCAGCAACGTCGCCACGCTCGTGCCTCGCAGCCCTTCGCCGATGATCCAACGTTCGAGTTCTCTCATTTGCTTCTTCCGGGGTCTCGGTGAATTCGCGCTACGAAGGGGCGAAGCCAACCGCCTTTCGGTACGTCGATTGTGATTAGCGCGTCCGATCGAGAAATCCACTTATCGCGATTGCCCTGCCGCCGACGTCTCGACTTCGCGTGGCGTCGGCGCATCGCAAGTCTTGTCAAGACGCGCAACACAATTACGGTCGAAATCTGGCGATCAAGCCCTCGTGAATTAAAAACCCTTTGGCGCAAGGAAATCCCAGAGTATTTAGATCTCTCAGTACTTAGATCAGTCCGAGGCCTGGGATCTTGCTTCCACGGACTTGGGCGTTGACAATGCAAGAAGCGAAACGCTGCGAGCAAAGAACAGTCTGCTGATGGGGGCAGCCTCCGAATGATATCGAAGACGACCTCGGGCGTGATCGAGATGATTTATCGCGCCTCCGTCGAGCCGGAGGTGTGGGAACAGGTAGCCACCGAAATCGCTGGCATCGTCCACGGATCCTCGACAATCTTCATCCACGATCGGATCTCGTCGGATGTACAAGTCTTGTCGCGCCACCAGATGGAGATGGCGGCGATTGAAAAATATCGGGCACATTTCGCGACCAGCAATCCGATCGTTCCGAGAGCTCTTGAAAAACCACAGGGAACAGCTCAACCGATCGAAGGCTTGATCCGACGCGACGAGTTCGACCGCCACGAGTACTACAACGACTGGTTCAGGCCACTCGACTTTCACTACTGTACGGGCGTGCTCCTGAGCGTCGACGAGCGTACTACAATATTCCTCACTTTCTTCCGCCCGAAGAGCGATGGCAACTATTCCACCGCCGCGCAACGGGACATGGAAGCCCTCGCGCCCCACCTTCGTCGGTCCGTGACGATTGGGCGGCGCTTGGATGGGCTCAATGCCGGCGCAGAAGCTGGGCGTCTTGCCTTTCAAGCACTCGGGACAGCCGCTTTCAGCCTCACACGGGCAGGGGTTGTGCTCGACCTCAACCCCGCCGCGGAGGAACTCGTCCGATCGGATCGGGTTCTGCGCATCGCATTCGGCCGCCTCGCCAGCGTCGTAGAGCAGCGCCCCCCCTTGTTGAGACAGATCGAGGAAGTGATCGACAGCCGGCAGGCCCGGACCGTATCGCTTGCCCGCCGGGACCAGCCGACACCGCTCGAGGCAATGCTCATCCCTCGCGTTGCCCAAGGGTTTCTGGGCGGCGAGCCCTCGGTAATGATGATCCTCAAGGCACCCCAGGTTCTGACAGAGCGGAGCCTCTCCCATGTAGGTGATGCTTACGGACTAACCCCGGCGGAAAGACGCCTGCTGCAGGCTCTTGCTGGTGGTGAAACGGTCGCGGCCTATTGCGAGCGTCAGGGTGTGAGCCGCAACACGGTCAAGACGCAACTCAGCAGTCTGTTCGGCAAGACAGGCGCGGCACAACAATCGGATCTCGTACGTCTCGTTTATTCGTCGGCCCCCCTGGCGTAGTACGAGAATCGTCCGCGTCTAGATGATGTAGAAATCCTTGTAGGTCATCTTCAGGTTCTTGGAGAGCGTTCCAATCTGGATCTGCTTCGCTGCGCCGTTTCCATCCGCATCGTAATACAGCGCGCCCGTCTTCTTGTTGTAGATGATGCGGTCGCTCGCATCGTGAGCTTGCGCGCCCAGATGGAATRCGTCCTTCTTCAGTGCACCCTTCTTCCCCAGCGCCTTGAACACGGTTTTCGCGAGATGGATCGTATCGTCCGCAACCGAAAAATCGACGACTCGATCGATATTGTTCTTCGAGGGTTTGGTATCAAAGACGAACGTGTCTTTGCCGCCTAGCCCGAAGAGAGTGTCCTTGCCCGCCTTTCCGTAGATAACATCGGAGCCGGCGCCGCCCTTCAATGTGTTGCTGCCGGAAGTCCCCACGATGGTCTCTACGGCCACATCTCCAACGGAGATGACGAATGTCCTTTCCAGGGACAACCCGGCATCGTCGACGGCGCGAAGCGTGATCCGATGTGCTTGCGCGCTTTCATAGTCGATCATCGCGTTCGACGCGATAACGATACGACCGCCCTCGATTGCGAACCGGCCGCCCGCATCGTCGATCAGACGGAAGTCAAACGTATCACTGTCGATGTCGAACGCTGAAAGTGCCCCGACCACTGTTCCCCTGGCGCTGTTCTCCACCACCGTCGCATTAGAAAGAAATACATCGCGCGGCGCATCGTTCACCGCAGTGACATTGAGCGCAAAGGTCGTGTCGGCGCTGAGCGTCCCGTCGGACGCAGTCACCTTGATCGACAGCGAACCGTTCCAGTCCTGCGGAGGCGTTCCACTGAAGGTGCTGGTCGTCGCGTTGAATGTCATCCAAGCAGGCAATGCCGAACCGTCGGCAAGTGTCGCCGTCAGCGCCAAGCTGCTGTCGACGTCGACAAAGGTSCCMGSCGGGAKTTGGTARCTCCACGGYGTRTCCTCCGCCACGCTCTGCGCAAGCGGCGCCACGGCGACCACGGGAGCGTCGTTCACCGCGGTGACGGTAAGCGCGAAGATAGCATCGGCGCTGAGCGTCCCGTCCGAAGCAGTCACCTTGATCGACAGCGCACCGTTCCAATCCTGCGGCGGCGTTCCGCTGAAGGTGCCGGTGGTCGCGTTGAATGTCATCCAAGCCGGCAATGCCGAACCGTCCGCAAGTGTCGCCGTCAGCGTCAAGCTGCTGTCGACGTCGACGAAGGTGCCAGCCGGGAGTTGGTAACTCCAGGACGTATCCTCCGCCACGCTCTGCGCGATCGGCGTCATGGCGACCACGGGCGCATCGTTCACCGCGGYGACATCGAGCGCGAAGATCGCATCGGTGCTGAGCGTCCCATCCCTGGCGGTCACCTTGATCGACAGCGCGCCGTTCCAGTT
>NZ_JBFUKD010000094.1:0-8647 GCF_056401005.1 Microvirga sp. P4_G7
GGCTCGGTCATCAAGGCGTTCGAGGAGGCTCATCCTGGCGTCAAGGTCGAATGGACGAAGGTGGAGCGCGGCGCATACGCCGACACGATGACGACCTTGTTCGCCGGCGGTACACCGCCGGACATCGTTCATCTGGCCTCGTTCGAGTTTCAGAAATTCGCCGACAACGGTTGGCTGGAGCCACTCGACCCATACATCAAGGACTCGAAGCTCGATCTGACGGGTTGGGCCGGACAGGACACCTGCGTCTGGAACAAGCAGACCGTCTGCACGATGATGCTCTATTTCGGCTACTTCCTCGCTTACAACGAGGACATGCTGAAGAAGGAAGGCCTCGCCGTTCCCAAGACCTATGCGGAATTTCTCGAAGCCGCGAAGAAAACGACGAAAGACCTCAACGGCGACGGAATCACCGACCAGTTCGGTACCGGTCATGAAACCCGCGGTGGCGGCGGACAGTACATCAGCGAAATGATGAACTATACGCTCGACGCGGGCGGCCGCTGGACCGATGACAACGGCAAAGTCACCATCAACACGCCTCAGATGATCGAGGGTCTTTCGCGCTGGAAGACGATCGTCAAGAACAGCCTCACGCCGCGCGACATGACGGCAGGCGAAGTTCGCCAGCTCTTTGCGGATGGCAAGATCGCCCTGAAAATGGATGGTCCGTGGTTGTGGCCCATCATTCAGAAAGGCAAGGCGAAGGACCAAATCAAGACGGCGATGGTGCCGTTCAATCCGCCGGTCGGCGGCTCGTCCAACGTTCTTGCCATCCCGACGGACATTTCCAAGGACAATAAGGCGCTCGTCTGGGATTTCATCAAAATCGCGACGTCGGACAAGTTCCAGTCGACCTATGCGACCCTCGGAGCGTCTCCGCCGCCGAGCCCGCGCGCCGATATCACGGCGGCCAAGGCCGAGAATCCGAATTTCGACCTTTTGGTTCAGGCCACGCAGGCCGCCGCCAAAGCAAAGGTGGATCGGATTCCCAAGGGATTGGAGATTCAGTTCAATGAATTCTCCAAGATGATCATGGAAGAATCACAGCGCATGATCATTCAGGATCTGGATCCGAAGGCCGTCGCTGCCACGATGCAGAAAAAGGCCGAAGCGCTGCAGCAGCAGTAATCAACCAAGTCGTCGTCCGGCCGCGTCACCATGCGCGGCCGGTTCTCGCCTTCAGCCGAGGATGCTCATGAAGCCAGGATTCAGCCTCGATCTCGCGCGACCTAGCCGCCGTCATTGGCTCGGTTACCTGCTGCTTGCGCCTGCCGTCACCCTGATCGGCCTCATCATCGTTTACCCCTTGATCGTCTCCGTCGACCTGTCGTTTCAAAACGTCAACATCGCTCGCCTCGACCAGCCCCGCCGTCCATTCACGACCGCCAATTACGAGCGGTTGTTCACGTCACCGGATTTCTGGAATGCGAGTTGGGTCACGATCAAGCTTGTCGTGATCGTTAGTCTGTTCTGCTTCCTCTTGGGCTTGGGAACAGCCCTGCTGGTCAACAACAAGTTCAAGGGCCAGGCCTTCGCTCGCCTTCTCGTCGCGCTGCCCTGGGCGGTGCCTGAGGTGATCGCGGTTGTGATCTTCGCATGGATGTTCGATTCGTCGTTCGGCCTGATGAACTGGGTCTTCATCAAGTTTGGTTTCATCGATACGACGGTGAATTGGTTCTCATCGCCTACCGCAGCCTTCGCCGTTGTGTGCATCACGATGATCTGGAAAGGGTATCCCTTCGTATCGATCATGATGCTCGCTGGCCTCCAATCGATTCCCGAGGATTTCTACAATGCGGCACGTGTTGACGGCGCCAATGGATGGCAGCGCCTCATCAACATCACCATCCCGTCCCTGATGCCCGTTCTGGGCGTCACCTTGGTGCTGGTGATGCTGTGGGTCTTCCGGGACTTCTCGATCATCTACGTGCTCACCGGCGGTGGTCCCCTGAAGGCGACACAGACGCTGTCGATCATGACTTACGAGCAGGCCTTTGGCTTTTTCAAGATGGGCTACGCCTCAGCCATTGGTGTCGTAACCCTCATCGTTTGCGTCATCGCCAGCCGCCTCATGATCGGCCGCGCGCCGGACAACATTTGAAGGGCCCATCATGAAAAGCCGCGCCCTGGACCGCTTCTTTCTTTACAGCGCCGTCATCATCGTCTGCGCATTTCTCGTTTTTCCGATCTATTGGCTCTTCATCACGGCGATCTCGCCGCCGGATCAATTGCGCGTCCTCCCGCCGCGATTCTGGCCGCAGACCCCGCGTTGGGACGTCTTCGCGGAGATCGTGCGTGATCGGCCGATCCTGTTGTGGCTCACGAACTCTGCGCTGGCTGCGATCGGAAGCGTGGTCCTCTCGATGGCGGTCTCCGTTCTCGCCGGCTACAGCCTGTCGCGGTTTCGCGTCCGTGGCGGACAATCGCTGGGTCTTTTCATTCTGACTGCGAAAATGCTGCCTGCGACGCTTCTCGTCATTCCGCTGTTCGGGAYCTTCCGCACGGTGGATCTTATCGGAAGCCTCTGGTCCATCATTTTGGCCCACGCGACGCTCATCATTCCGTTCACGACCTGGATGTTGAAGGGCTATTTCGACACCATTCCGCAGGAGCTCGAGCAAGCCGCGATGGTCGATGGATGTTCGCCGCTTGGCGCAATGGTACGGGTGATCCTTCCCGTATCGACGCCTGGGCTTGCGGCGACTGCGCTGTATGGTTTCGTGCTGTCGTGGTCGGATTACGCATACGCGCGTACGTTCTTGACGAACGCCCAGACGAACTGGACCGCCAACCTCGGCATCACCACGATGAAGGGCGAGTACATCTCCAACTGGGGTGACATATCCGCAGCCTCAATCCTCGTCGCCCTCCCCGTTCTCATCATCTACCTCTTCCTCGAACGCTATCTCGTCGGCGGCCTGACCGCCGGCGCCGAGAAATAGTGGAGTAATCGCCATGGCCGGCATCCGCATCGAACATGTGACCAAGTCCTACGGACCGTTGACCGTCCTCAAGGACTTCTCCCTTGAAATCGAGGACGGCGAATTCGTCGTSTTCGTCGGCCCCTCGGGTTGCGGCAAGTCGACGATGTTGAAGATCCTTGCCGGATTGGAGGAGTCCACATCCGGAACGATCCATATCGGAGGCCGTGACGTCACCGATCTCGCGCCCGGCGATCGCGACATTGCGATGGTCTTTCAAAACTACGCGCTCTATCCGCATCTTACCGTACGCAAGAACATGGGGTTTGGCCTGAAGATGCGCGGCATGGCCGCGACCGAGATCGACACGCGAGTGGTAACTGCCGCAAAAATTCTCGGTGTCGACCATCTCCTCGACCGCAGGCCGAAAGCCTTGTCGGGCGGTCAACGCCAGCGCGTGGCTTTGGGGCGAGCCATCGTGCGAGAACCTCAAGCGTTTCTCATGGACGAACCGCTCTCGAATCTCGATGCGAAGCTGCGCGTTCACACGCGCGCCGAGATCAGTGCTCTCCATAAGCGTCTCGGCGTCACGACGATCTACGTCACTCACGATCAGATCGAAGCCATGACGATGGCGGATCGAATTGTGATCATGAAGGACGGCGAGATCCAGCAGATTGCCGATCCGGACACCATGTTCAGAAATCCTGCAAACCTTTTCGTGGCGGGCTTCATCGGGTCTCCGGGCATGAACTTCCTCCGCTCCCCGGTGTCCAACGGCGCAGGATCGCCGACGGTGCGTCTTTTCGGCCATGACGTGGCGCTCAACGCACCGACCTCGCTCGTCGGCCGCGACATCGTCGTTGGACTTAGGCCGGAACACATCGCCTCTGGTCCGGGTCCGGTCACCTTTGAGATCGCGCCGCGCCTCATCGAGAGCCTCGGCAGCGAAAAGTACGTCTATGTGGACGTACCACAGGAGAATCGCGCCAACCTCGTCAAGGCCGGCGGCTCGAGCGAGGAAGAGCGACGGGCGGATACGATTATTGCGCGCCTCATCAACCCAGACGCCCGCTCGACGGGCGAGCGCCTGACCTTGTCGTTTGATCCGGCCAAATTGCATCTCTTCGATGCCAAGACCGAAGCCGCCATTTAGAGAGACTAGAACGATGATCATCCTCGTTACCGGAAGCGCCGGCCGCGTCGGCTCCAAAGTCGCGCAGCGCCTTCTCGATCAAGGTAAGCGCGTCACCGGCTTCGACCTCAGACCGTCGGGAATAAACCACCCGAATTACCGCGAGGTCATCGGCCCGTTCGATGACCGAGAGGCCGCCGCGAACGCCGCTAAAAACGTCGAAGCCGTGCTGCATCTCGGCGCCTTCATGTCGTGGCTTGCCGCAGATRCCGACAAGCTCCATCGGGCCAATGTCGACGGGACACGGATCATTCTCGAAGAGACCTCCAAAGCAAAGGCGCGACGCATCGTTTTCGCAAGCTCGGGCGAGGTCTATCCAGAGAACGTGCCGGACTATCTGCCCGTCGACGAAGACCATCCTTTGAAGCCGCGTTCGCACTATGGATTGACGAAGCTTTTGGGAGAGGAGTTGGTTCGATTCACTGAGCGGACGGCTGGTATACCCGCAACGATCCTCCGCTTCTCGCATACGCAAGACGCGAGTGAACTCCTTGATCCGACCAGCTTCTTCTCCGGTCCGCGCTTTTTCCTCCATCCAAAGATCCGGCAGCAAGAAAACTTCGGCAACAAGGCGGTGGTCGAAAAATTGAGGTCGATCGATGACGGTACGGAAGCTCTGGTTTTGTCCCGAAACGAGAACGGCCGTCCCTTCAAGATGCACATCACCGACACGCGGGACATGATCGACGGCATCCTGTTGACGCTCTCGAACGAGAAGGCTGCGGGACGGACGTACAATCTCGGAGCGACTGCTGCGGTGGACTTTTCTGAGGCGATGCCGTTGATGGCGGAGTTGACGAAGCTCCCCCTGAAGACCATCGATCTTCCCGGCAGCGGCGTCTACTACGAGACCTCGAACGCTCGCCTACGCAGCGAGTTGGGATTTGAGCCGAAATGGACGATCGACCGGATGATCGCAGAGGCCGCCGTAATGAGAAACGGCAGGACTCAGGCAGCCTAGGAATGGAGAGCCCCCGCGTCACGCCTCCGGAGGAGCGCGATGTCCCGACTGGCGCGGCAGCCCTCGCCAAGGGGCTCTATCTCCTCGACGTAATCGGCGAGCAGGCGTCGCCGCCGCGTTTCAAGGATCTGCAGGCTGCAACGAAACTGCCAAAAGGCACGCTCGCTCGAATGCTGAATACGCTCGTGCTGTTCAGACTCGTCCGRCATGAAGAAAGCGACAACACGTATCGCCTCGGCCATCGCCTGTTCGAGCTTGCACACCGTGTCTGGGAATCATTCGATCTGCGAGGCGCCGCCGCGCCCGTACTCGATAGGCTCGCGGACGAGACACGTGAAACAGTGGCGCTCTGTTCGATCGACAACAAGGAAGTCCTCTATATCGACCAGAAGAGTCGCGGAGGTGCATTTGGTTTCAGGATCGAGATCGGCCGGCGCGCTCCGCTTCACTGCACGGCCGGTGGCAAGACCCTACTCGCCTTTGCATCACCTCATGAACAGCGGGCGATGCTGGATCATCTCCCGCTCGAGCAGTTTACCGAGCGCACGATCCTCGATGAGGACGCTCTCATCGCTGATTTGGCACTGGCCCGGGCGCGTGGATACGCCATTTCACTCGAAGAGCATGTGTCGGGGGTCGTCTCGGTCGCTGCGCCGATCTTCGATCACACGGGCAGAGCGGTTGCAGCCATCGGCGTCTTTGGCCCGAATTCACGTCTTTCAAGCGACCGGCTGCATACGACCGGTCGTGACCTCATGGCCGCCGCACGGCAGATTTCCGGCAATGTCGGCGCGATGCCCATGAACATTTCGCCACAGACCCGTGCTCGCCCAGCTGCCGATAGCGGGGCTGAGTGTGTGCTCCCCTGGGGCGCCCATCTCGCCGAAGGACCAATTTGGGCTCGACACGAGAAGCGGCTCTATTGGGTGGATATCTTGGCACCCTCTGTCCATCGCTTCGACCCGGCCACACGCACGAACGAGGAGATTCTTCTCCCGCGCCTCGTCAGCGCCGTGGTGCCCCGCCAGGGCGGAGGATTGGCGGCACTGACGCAGGACGGTTTGGAGGCGCTCGACTTTGGGGCCGGCAAGCTGGAGCCGTTGGTGGATCCAGAGGCGGACATCCCCGACAACCGCTTCAATGACGGCAAATGCGACCGCTCAGGGCGGCTCTGGGGCGGAACGATGCGCCTTGATGCCAGCAGGGCCTCCGGCGCGCTCTACGCCATCAGCGGCGATCGGACGTGGAAGCGTGTCGCCACGGGCTTCACCGTCGCCAACGGCCTCGACTGGAGTCCCGACGGGCGGACCTTCTATTTCGCGGATTCGGTGCCGGGCCGAATCTACGCCTATGATTTCGACTTGACGGCGGGGACGATCGAGAACCGCCGGGTCTTCGCCGAGGTCAATCCGGACGAGGGGCGTCCGGACGGCCTTGCTATCGACAGCGAGGGTTTCTTGTGGTGCGCAATTTGGGACGGTTGGTGCGTCCGTCGCTACGCCCCAGACGGCAAGGTCGAGCGCGAGATCAGACTGCCCGTTCCCCGGCCGACCAGCGTTGCTTTCGGCGGTGACGATCTGAAGACCGTCTTCATCACGACCGCCCGCATTCGACTGCCATCGCGTGTGCTCGCCGAAGCCCCCTTTTCAGGCGGGCTGTTCGCATTGCCGGCGCCTGTCGCGGGTTTACCCATTTCGGAGTTTGCCGGGTGACGACAGCGCTCTATCCAGACCTGGCCGGACGATGTGCGCTTGTGACAGGCGGCGCGGACGGGATCGGGCGTGCGGTCGTCGAGGCATTGTCCGCCCAGGGGGTGAAGGTCGGATTCGTGGACATCAACCGCGAGGGCGGCGATGCGCTGGCCTCCACGCTGCGCACACGCGGAAGCGACGTCCTTTTTGAACCAGTTGATCTACGTGACATCGCAGCCACCCGCGACGCGATCGGAAAGCTGCAGGACAGGCTCGGCCCATTATCGATCTGCATCAACAATGCCGGCCACGACGAGCGCCACCGTTTCGATGAGATTTCACTCGATTACTGGGACGATCGTTTCGCGGTCAATCTTCGGCCGATGATGTTCGTGAGCCAGTCCGTCGTCGAAGGCATGCGCACCCTCGGCGGAGGATCGATCGTCAATCTCGGGTCGACGTCCTGGATGCAGGGCGCCGCGGGTTTGATCGCCTATACGACGGCAAAATCCGCAGTGATCGGATTCACTCGCTCCCTCGCGCGCGAACTCGGCTCGGACGGCATTCGTGTCAATTGCGTCACGCCCGGCTGGGTCATGACGGAACGTCAGCGTCAGCACTGGTACACGCCTGAAAAGGGAGCAGCCGCTCAGGCGCGACAATCCATCAAGGGTGAAATCCTTCCGGAGGACATTGCTGCGATGATTCTGTTTCTGGCCTCCGACGCATCGCGGATGTGCACGGGTCAAAACTATATCGTCGATGCCGGTGTCGTTTGACCCATGAAAGAGTTGAAGCGAATCATCGACGCGACGTCGCTCGTCTCCGATGCCGTGGCAATGGAACCGTATCTGACTGATTGGCGAGGGCGCTACCGCGGGTCGGCACAGGCAGTGGTGAAACCGCGGAACGTCGACGACGTTGCGGCTATCATGCGCTGGGCGGCATCTACGGGAACGCCGGTCGTTCCACAGGGAGGCAATACGGGCTTATCCGGTGGCGCGACGCCTGATTCGTCAGGCAAGGCGATTATCCTGTCTCTGGAACGCATGAACAGGATTCGATCGATCGATCCTGTCGGCAACACGCTCGTCGCGGAGGCTGGTTGCATTCTGGCCAATGTTCAGAACGCCGCCCGTGAGGCTGGGCGGTTGTTTCCCGTCAGCCTTGGAAGCGAAGGATCATGCCAGATCGGCGGGATTGTCGCGACGAACGCCGGCGGGATCAACGTGATCCGCTACGGAATGACCCGCGACATCGTCCTGGGCCTCGAATACGTCACCGCAGATGGCACCATCGTCCCCGGGCCGAAGCGCTTGCGCAAGGACAACGCCGGGTATGATCTGCGCCACATCCTGGTGGGATCAGAGGGTACGCTCGCCGTCATCACAGCGGCCTCGCTCAAGATCGTTTCGCCGCCACGGGCTCGTTCGAGCGCCATGTGCGGTGTTGCGACGCCGAGCGATGCCCTGGCGCTTCTCGAGATTCTGCGCGAGGCCACCTCAGACGACATCATCAGCTTCGAATTGATGTGCGACGGGGAAATGGCGCTCGTGCGCGACATGCTGCCTGCAATTTCCCTACCTTTGGCTGATCGGCACGCCTGGTATGTCTTTACGGAGATCGGTGGGGACGATGACGYGTCGGTGTCCGGTCGGCTGAGTGACGCGCTGGCAACGGCCGTCGAGGCTGGCGTCATTGCGGACGGTGTCGTTTCGCAAAGCGAAGCGCAGGCGAAGGCCATCTGGCATCTGCGTTTTGCGGTTTCCGAAGCGAACCGACTCGCTGGTCCCTCCGTCTCCCATGATGTCAGCGTCGCCACCGCGGACGTTCCGGCCCTGCTCGCCGCTCTGCCCGATCGCATCCACCTGAATTT
>NZ_JBFUKD010000095.1:0-8624 GCF_056401005.1 Microvirga sp. P4_G7
GCCGGCCGCCGACAGACCATACAGCGATCGTGCGACCGCGCAGGCCGCGACGGCCCGGCTGAGCGCGCTCGCGGATGCGTCACTGGAGCGGATCGCGGAGTTCGGCAATGACGAGATCTGGCGCGCTGCGTCCGACGCCGTGCGCCAGGTGATCGATTATCTTGGACGCGGAGCGCTGGATCTGAAGCCTGTGGTGCTCGTGGAAGCGCTTCGCTCCTTCCCGTCCACGGTTCTCGCGTGGCGACTGTACGGCGATCCGGAGCGGGCCGGAGAACTCGTCGATCGCAATGGCGTCTCTACGCCGCTCTTCTTCCCGGCATCGTTTGAGGCCTTGGCATCATGAATGCAAATCTGGGTGATCTCTGGTACGGCATACGGCTTTGGGCGGCGATCCAGTTCCTGCGTCTCTTTTCCGGATGCTTCCGCGACGAGGAGGCACTTGGGGTCGGGCGTTGTGCCTCTCTCCTTCTGCGAGAGATCCAGCGAGAAGTTGACGAACTCGGTCGAAGGGCGAGCGCACCGTGATCGATGAGATCGTCACCCTCGTCGTCGGTGGGCAACGTCTCTCCGGTTTCCAGGAGGTCAATGTCACGCGCTCGATGGAGCAGGCGGCGATCTCTTTTGGCCTCAAAGCGACGAACCCAACCTGGCATCCCGATGCGTGGTCTCTTCGCCTTGGCGCGGAAGTGGAACTCTACGCCAACGGGACCTTGGTCTGTCGCGCCTACGTTGACAGCTACGAGTCCGATCACGGTGAGGGCGGCAGCCACGAGGTGCGTATCTCCGGCCGATCGAAAGCGCAGGACGCCATCGACTGTCCGCCGGCCAAGCACAAGACCGGACGGGTCGAAGGCAAGACCCTCGTGGAGGTCGCCAAGGAGTTCGACGATTTCGGCATTGGATTTTCCACAGATCAGGACCTGAAGCCGATCGCCAAGGTTCAGCGTCATCCTCTCGACAGCRTCTACGCGACGATCGAGCGCGAGGCGCGCGAGCAAGGGTTGATGCTCCTCGGCGAGCCTGAAGGCGGGATCAAACTGACCCGGGCGGGAACGAAACGTCACGCTGGCGCCCTGGTCGAAGGCCGGCCGCCGATCAAGAAGTTCTCGGTCAAGTTCTCCGCGGAGGGGAAGTTCAGCGAGATCACGGCAAAAGCGCAGCGCGCGATCGGCACCAAGTCGAAGGATCTCCGTGAGGAGGTCAAGGAGTACGATCCCGAGGTCGGTCGCTATCGCCCGATGGTTCTGTTCCTCGAGGGTGATGGCACCGAGAAGGATCTCAAGAAACGGGCGCAATGGGAGCGTTTACGTCGCCAGGGATCCGGTACGTCGATCTCGCTCACCATCAACACGTGGCGCGACGACGCCGGTGCGATGTGGGAACCGGGACGGCTGCTTGCGGTCCAGTTGCCGAGTGAGCGGGTCGACCAGGACATGACGGTATCGGCCATCACGTTCACTCAGAATCTGTCGGGAGGAACGACCGTGGACCTCACCTTGGTCGACCCCCGCAGCCATGGCGGCAAGAACCCGAAGGGCAAGTCCGACAAGGCCTATGATGCCGGCCAAGAGATCTCGAACGAGTGATGTACGACCTATTCCGCACAGAAGTCCGGGAGACGCAGGACGACGGCGATCAGCAGACCGTCACGCTGTATGGGGTCGGCGGCGAGGAGCTGAGCAAGGTTCACCGGGTCCAGCAATTCGGATTGTCTTCCACGGCACCGGTGGGGTCGCACGGGATCGGGATGGCGCTCCACGGTCGCCGCGATCTCGTCGTCAGCTTGGGTTTGGAAAACGCTCAGTATCGCCCGCGCAACACCGCACCTGGGGGGACAATCCTCTACGACATGTTCGGAAGCGCCGTATCGCTCGTCCAGTCCAATTTGCGGATCGTTCATGCGCAGAAGATCGAGATCGCATCGAATGGCGGCGGGACCATCGTTATCGATGGTGACAAAGTGAAGATCAATTCCTGATGCCCCGGGTCGCTGTTCTCGGATCGCCGCATTCCCATGGCGGTCAGGTCATCACGGCTTCGGCGCGCACCTATGCCGGCGACATCCTCGTGGCGCGCGTCGACGATCTCGTCTCCTGTCCAGTCCACGGTGACAATCCGATCGTCACCGGTTCGCCGAACCTCGAGGTTGAAGGCAAGCCGGCGGCTCGCGTGGGAAGCCAATGCGCATGCGGCGCCGTCATCACAGACGGGTCGCCGAACTTCGAGTGTTCCTGAAGGAGCATCAATGCTCACGATTACGCCTCTCTCACGCAGGGACCGCACAGTCCTCGCGCCGGACGTCGTCATCATCGACGGTACGACCGGCGATTTCGTGCTCGATGAGCGGACAGGCCTTAGAGCCGAGAACCCGATCGCCACGGCGATCGTCCTCTGTCTTCTGACGGACGCCCGCGCCTCGACAGATGAGCTTCGCTACGAACATGCGGGCGATGCGCGGGGCTGGCCGGGAGACGGATTCGACATCGACGCATCACGCGGCGAGACCGAGCTCGGGTCGAAGCTCTGGCTCTACCGCAGACATGAACTGACCGACGAGACCGGTCGCGCCGTCGAGGACGAGACGCGGCGATCGCTTCAGACGCTCATCCGGCAGGGCGTTGCTGCCCGTATCGATGTGACCGCGACCGTCCAGAAAGCAGAAGGCCGCATCGCGCTCGATGTGGTTGTCGTCGGTCGTGATGGCCGCAACGCGGCAAGCGTTCGTTTCGATCCATTGTGGAAGCTCGTTCAATGACCTTTGTCGTCCCGAAGCTTGCCGATCTCTCCCAACGGGCAAGGCTGATCATCGCCAACGCCACTGAGGGTTTGTCGATCGACCTTTGGCCGAACCTCTTCCCGATCCTGGCAAAGGTGTTGGCTCTGCTCGGGAAGGAATGGCACCTTCGAATTGCATTCCTCTATCGCCAGCTGTTCGCGTCGACCGCTGATGAGATCTGGCTCACCCGACATGGGTTTGAACTAGGGATCACGCGGATCCCGGCGAAGATCGCCATCGGGTTTGTCGCCGTCGACTGTCCTGTCGGCACGGTGATCCCCTACGGCCTCACCTTCCGTCGGATCGACGGCGCCTTGTTCCGGAGCCGCACGAGCGCCATTGGAACGGGAGTTAAAACTTCGATCGAGATCGAAGCGCTCGCCGCCGGGATCCTCGGCAACACCGACCCGGGCGAGACCCTCACCCTGGTCGATAGCGGAATCGTCCTTGGCCTCGGCGATACCGCGGTCGTGGCCACAGGCGGGCTTGGCGGTGGCGCGGATGCCGAACCCGTCGAAACCCTGCGCCAGCGGATTCTCGATCGCAAACGCAATCCGCCGCAGGGCGGTTCGTCGACGGATTGGGTTCGTTGGACGAAGGAAAGTTCCGGCGCCATCACGCGCGTCTTTGTCGACAGCTTCATCGGCGATGCCCGCGAGGTCTGGATCGCGTTCCTGCGCTCGGACCGGCCGAATGGAATTCCAACCAGCGGTGACGTGGCGGCAGTGCAGGCCTATGTAGGCGATCCGATCCGTCGTCCCGTGACGGCGCGGGTGACGGTGGTCGCGCCAAGCCCGCAATCAGTCGACGTCACGATCGATGGCCTGTCGCCTGATACGCCGGCGATCCGCGCCGCAATCGCGGCTGAACTTGCAGCGATGTTTGCCGATCGGGTCGCGCCGGCAACCCCGTCGCAGAGCTTTACCCTGTGGCGTGCCTGGATCTCCGAGGCTATCTCGCGTGCGACGGGTGAGACCAAACACACCTTGGCTCTGCCGGCGACGAACCTGACCTACACCACCGGCGGCCACATGCCGGTCCTCGGCACGATCTCCCACACCTGACGAGAGAGCTATGATCATTCCCGACGGTTGGCCCTGCGCACTCCTTCCTGCGCAGCCTCCGTCTGTCGCCGATCGCGAGAGCGGGCCGACGGCGGACGATCTCCTGCCACAGGTGATCGTGGAGGTGCCGCGCGGCATCGTTTGGGGAACCGACGAAGTCAGCGACGGTACGGGGGCATCGCCGGTCATGCGGCGGGTCTGGACGGCGCTGTCGGGTTGGCTCGCGGACTACTATGCACTCGCCTTCGACACGGCGACGCAGACGTTCCCGTCGGCAATCACCGTATCGCTTGACGACTGGGAATCCGAATATGGCCTTCCCGATCCTTGCACCTCGCCCGCGAGCGGCGTCGCGGGCCGTATCAATGCCGTGCGCGCCCGGTTCGGTGCTCAGGGTGGTGCGAGTCCTGCCTACTTCGTTTGTCTCGCCGCCTCGGTCGGCTACGACGTCACCATATCCGAGCCGTCCGACTTCATCTGTGATCTGTCCGAGTGTGATGGCGACGACACCGTCGTCGACTCCAACGGTCATCACGAATGGGTCGTTCGCCTCCTCGGTCTTGGCGACATTTGGTTCTATCCCGATGACGGCGTTCTGGACGATACGCCGCTTGAAGGCTTCCTTGTCGCGACCGATTTGGAATGCATCCTGCGGCGGGTCGCACCAGCCCACACGACGCTGATCTTCGACTATTCGGTACTCGATCTTGGCATAGCGGAGACGTCGGCGCTCGTCTCCCGAATGATCGTTCAACCGGACGCCGCGAGACAGTCTTTGATACGAGAATTGATCGTGTCGCTGATGGAAAGTGGCGTCTGGGACAAGCTCGATTGTCTCTACATCCTGGCGGCGCACGATGCACAGGCGGGCCTGTTGAACTGGAAACAGGCAAGCTATGATCTCTCGCCCGTCAATGCGCCGCTTTTCTCGGTCGATCAGGGCTACCAAGGAAATGGCTCGTCGGCCTATCTCGCTACAGGCTTTGATCCATCCGTCGTGACGGGTCGTTATTCCCAGGACAGTGCGCATCTTGGCGTCTGGGCTCGGTCTATGACGGTGGCGGTCACCCACACCGCAGGACAGACGCGTCTCATCCAGACCGGTGCGCAATATCAATCACGAATAAACAGTCTCATCGGGCCAGTCTCTCTGAACCTCGCTCGCGGCTATGGCGTGATTAGCCGTTCCGACAGCGCCAATATGGATCGCTATCTTAACGCGAGCCATCTCGACACCGTTGCGTCGGCATCCAACCCATTGCCGTCCGGCACCTTCGAAATATTGCGATTCAACGCCGCGTACTCGACGGGACGGGTAAGCGCTGTGCATTTGGGTGCAGGACTCACCTCGACCGAAGTGGCGGCACTTTACGACGCACTCACCATCTACATGGCAGCAATCGGCGCATAGCCGACGGCGTTCTGAACCCGGAGATGATCCAATGAAATATCAACCGCCGACCGGCGGCGCTGCGAATGATCCATATGTCGGCCGCAACCTCACGACCGGACAGCAAGGGTCTCGTGTTCCGCCAAAGGCGATCGAGCATCCCCAGCGCGAGATGTCCGCGGCGATCGCAGCCTCCGGCTGGACCCCCAGCGAAACCGATCTAGCCCAGCTCGCGAAGGCAATCCGCTCACAGCGGTTGAACTATGTGCCGGCGGTCACGGGAACGGCGAATGCCTTGACCGCGATCCTCGATCCGGTGCCGGCCATGGCGGACTTGATCGGAACGCCGCTGCTCCTCAAAATGGTGGCGTCGAACACGGCTACATCCGTCACGCTCAATCTCAACGGCCTCGGTCCTGTGCCGATCGTTCTCGCCGGTGGGTTCACTCCGGTTATTCGCGCCTGGGACCCGAACGACCTCGTCGAGGTCGTTTACAACGGCACCAACTGGGTGCTGTCCAATGTGACGCGTGGTCAGGGTTTTACGCGCCTCTCGGCTCCGATGACGATCTATGTGAATGGCACGACCGGGAACAACAGTAACGACGGCCTAACCCCCGGGACCGCCTTCCAGACGATCCAATACGCCTCTGACTACGTCCAACGTCGTTTCGATCTGGCCGGGTTCCAGGTGACGATTTCGATTGCGAGTGCGACGTACACAGTGGGTGCGACAGTCAACGGCGCTTATGTCGGCGCAACRGGACCCGATTCCGTCGTCTTCGCGTTTGCGGGCGGTTCAGTGAACGTCACGAACGGTACGTGCTTCAGTTCGAACTACGGCGCGCAGTTCAGGGTCACTGGCCCCGTTACCCTGGCGGCGACGGGAACGGGCGCTGCACAAGGTTGCGCAATCAACTGCAACACGGGCTACATCCAGTTCGGTGGCGTCACGTTCGGCAGTTGCCAACGCTTCCAGATCGCTTGCGGCAACGCGGGCTTTGTGTCTGGCGTCAGCAACTATGCGATCAATGGCAACGCACAGAGCCACGTTCAAGCGTCTTCGTTCGGTGTTGTCCAGATCGCAGGCCTCACAGTCACCATCTCGGGCAATCCGTCGTTTCTGCAATACTACGCCCAGAGCAGTCAGGCGTATGTCGATCTGTCGACCTGTGTTTTCTCAGGGACAGGCACCGGCTTCCGCTATTTCGTCGACAACTGGGGTTTCATCTACACGGGCGGCGCGGGCGCTTCGTATCTGCCAGGCTCCGGCGCAGGTACCGCGACCGCATTCGGTCGTTACAACTAACAGGGGATGACGATGGACGAGATTCCGCAAATCGTGAATTTGGACATGTTGGGGAGCGGGCTCTATTTCAGCCCCGCAACCGCCAAACACTGGTACTGGTTTGTCGGGGGCCACGAGGATCAAGCTTGGTCGAGCAAGGTCGGCGATTATGTTGACCTTGACGATCCAAACTATGTCGCCTGGTTGGTGAATGGCGGATCGACGACCMGCATTCTAAACGAAGGCGAACTTCGGGAAGTCTTGTTCGACAATGGTGTGCGCGCACGGCGTCGCTATTCGTTCCTCGAGTTCATGGAGCTGTTCACGGAAGCAGAGCAGCTCACGCTCGTTCAAGCGGCAATGACGCAAGCGCCGATCAAGCTCTGGTACGACAAGGCGCTCGGTGCGCAATACATCGACCTCGACGATCCGCGCACGGGTGACGGGCTGCAAGACCTGGTCGACGCCAACCTGATCACCGCAGAGCGCCGAGCAGCGGTGCTTGCGGGCCAGGGGCCGGAATAGCGCTAAGGACTTCGCGGCCAGATCAAAAAATTGGCCCCCATTAACCGCGAAGGTTCGGGGGCCAGTTTCGTTGAGATCAGGCTGGGGTACTTTGTCAACGCGCCGATCAGTTGCGGGTTTCGCTCATACCTCGAAGGAGGTAGCCATCCGGAAGCCACGGACAGCCATCATCGTGACGACTTATGGCCTCGATCGCCTTGTCAGAGAGCCGACGAGCGTCACATTCTCCGCCCATCGAGGCCTTGAGTATTTCGACGGCCACTCTCTGCTGAATAGTCCGGCTAGGATCGCCCACACCCTTGCTTAGCCTCCTTATCGTCGCGTCAAAGGCTTCGCATAGGGTCGCCAGTTTGTCGGTCTCGAAGGCTAAAACGTCGTAGTGATACGTTCCGGTCATAGTGACCTCCCTTTGCCCCTACGTCCGCCATTCTCCATTGACCAGAAAACGAAGCATTGTCGCCCAGGTTCCCGCCCGCGTTAGCTTCGGCACGCGTCCATCACCGACCAAAAGAATGCCCTCGCGGCTAAGCCTTCGAGGGCGGGTTGGAAGAGGACACCGACGGAACGTAGCCGTCACCCAGACCACTTGTCTACCCACAAAGGGGTAGCCTCCCTCGCCACGATATTGGCGCGCCGGGGAATACACCGACTTTCATTGGAGAATGAGAATGACAGCACCGACATTCGAGCGGGCGCTTTCGCTCGTCCTGAAGCATGAAGGCGGGTACGTCGATCACCCCAAGGACCCCGGTGGAGCAACCAATCTCGGCGTCACGATCGGGACCCTGAGCGATTGGCTCGGACGGAAGGCGTCGAAGGCGGACGTGAAGGCGCTCAAACCGGCGTCCGTCGCTCCCATCTACCGCAAGCGCTATTGGGATGCCGTGCGAGGCGACGAACTGCCGGCGGGCGTCGATTATGCCGTGTTCGATTTTGCGGTGAACTCCGGCGTTGCCCGGTCGGTGATGGCGCTTCAACGCGCCGTCGGGGTCGCCGATGACGGCAAACTCGGGCCGATCACCCTCAAAGCAATTCGGAACGCTGATCCGGCGACACTCATCCGCCGGCTTTGCACCGATCGCCTCTCGTTTCTGACGCGCCTCACCACATGGAAGACATTCGGCAAAGGCTGGTTGTCCCGTGTTCAGGGCGTCGAGCGCGAGGCTCTAAAGATGGCGGCTTCGTCGATCAAGAAAGCCGCCTGAACTCGTTCATCACCACAACGGAGAATACCATGACCTCTGCTCTTGCAAGGGCGCTTCCGCACGTGCTCGCGGCGGCTACCACCGAAGCCCTGAAACAGGCGAACGCGAACCCCAACGTCTCGGCGAACGTCACGCCGGCCGCTCAGGCCGCCATTGCAGCCGCGATCGTCGACAAGGTCGAGGCGTCGCCGGAAATCAAGCACGCGACATCCACGGAGGCTTGGTACCAGTCGCGCGCGAACTGGGCGGCCATCGTCGCCGCGGTCACGCCGCTCGTGTCCATCCTTGGATACACGCTCGCGCCCGAAGACCAGCTGATGGTGGCTGGCGCGCTTGCTCTCGTCGGGAACGGCATTGCAGCCTTCCTCGCGCGGCG
>NZ_JBFUKD010000096.1:0-8603 GCF_056401005.1 Microvirga sp. P4_G7
ACGCGGGCCGCCCTGCAGGGCATCAGCTAAGGCGCCAGCTCTCAATAAAAAACGCCGCCCCGAGAGGCGGCGTTTTTACCATATGAGGCCATCACCTACATCGGGCTTCGCCCGCGCAGGAGGCCGATCACAGCGGAGATCGCGAACAGAACGATCGCCACAAAGAAGATCAGCTTGGCGATCTCGACAGCAGTGCCGGCAATGCCACCAAAGCCGAACAGGGCCGCGACGAGAGCGATAATGAGAAACGTGACTGCCCAACCGAGCATGATGTTACCTCGCAAGACTTGAACTCGGCCTTAGCCGATGACGACAGATCAACTCCAAGCAAAGCGTTAAGGTTCCCGTCGATGTCCCAGCTCTTCCGAAGCAGCATCTAAGCCATTCGGCTAAGAAGAGATTTGCAAAAAGCGTCCCGCTATCTTGGAACTCTCCATTTTCCAGCACGTTTCCGCTTCAAGCATGGAGAACAACTATGAATCGCTCAGTCGCTCTTCGGTCGTCCGTGATTTTCATGATCGTCATGGGGCTTGCCGCTACGGCAGGAATCTCGACGCAAACGGAAGTCGCGGAAGCGCTTTTTCTGATTAGCGGCGCCCTTTGCGCAGTCATGTTGATGTTCTCCTTCGCAGTCGCGACCCCGAGCTACGCACCAGTCCCGGTTCGAATTCGCCGCCGCATCTAAAAGCCCATCGAGGTCCGGTTGCATAAAAAAGCCCGCGTTGAACGCGGGCTTTTTGTATCGAGCTTGTGCCGTTCTTACTCGGCCGGCTGAACCTTCTTGGTTTCCACCGCATCGCTCTGTCGGCCACGCAGGAGGTGGTAGAGAATGATCGCGCCGAACGTTGCGGTGCCGATGCCATCCAGCGTGAAGCCCGCGAGCGTCAGCTTGAAGTTACCCGCGCCGAGCACCAACGCGACAGCGACGGTGATGAGATTGCGTGGGTTCGAGAAATCGACGTTGTTCTCAACCCATATCCGTCCCGCTGTCGCGGCGATGAGACCGAAGACGACGATCGACAGGCCTCCGAGAACCGGGATCGGGATCGTCGAGATGAACGCTCCGAATTTCGGCGACAGGCCAAGGAGCAAAGCGACAAACGCCGCGACGATGAAGATGAGCGTCGAGTAGATCCGCGTGACCGACATGACGCCCATATTCTCGGCGTAGGTCGTCATGCCTGTTCCGCCGCAGGCGCCCGACACGATGGTCGCGATGCCGTCGCCCATGAAAGCCCGACCGAGATAAGGATCGAGATTGCGCCCGGTCATGGCGCTGATGGCTTTGATGTGGCCGAGGTTCTCCGCGACCAGGATAATGGCGACGGGTGCGATGAGGCTCATTCCTTGCAGGGTGAACACCGGCGCCTGGAATGTGGGCAGACCGAACCATGCTGCTTGCCCGATCCTCGAGAAGTCGATCGGCTGCCCCAATCCGAGGATGTTGGCGCAGATGTAGTAGGCGAGATAGCCGAGAGCGCCGCCGACCAGGATCGGCAGCCKGCGCCAGACGCCCGGCGCGTAGACCGCGATGCCGCCGACGGCGAGCACCGTGATGATGGAGATCCAGCGCGCAAACGACGTGCCGGCGGCGTTGTCCGGTGTCACGCCGGACGCACTGCCGATGGCGATCGGCGCAAGCACGAGACCGATGGCGGCCACGATGGCGCCGGTGACCACCGGGGGCATCAGCTTCTCGACCCACCGATGTCCGGCCATCTGCACGATGACGCCGATCRACGTATAGAGGACACCGGCCGCGATGATGCCGCCGAGGGCGATGGGAATGTTGGGATTGGGGCTGCCGACGGTCGCGCCGGTCGCAACCAGGACAGGCCCGATGAACGCGAAACTCGAGCCGAGATAGCTAGGAACGCGACCTCCGACCACGATGAAGAAAATCAATGTCGCGATGCCGGAGAAGAAAATCGAAACGTTCGGATCGAACCCCATCAGGATCGGGGCGAGCGCCGTCGAGCCGAACATGGCGACGACGTGCTGAAGACCTGCGACCACCGTTTGGCCCGCTGGAAGCCTTTCGTCAGGAAGGATGACCCCGTCCGTCTTCAAGGTCCATCGCGGCAGAAAACCGTTGCTCATTGTTGACAACCCCCACGTCGATCCACGTCATGTCCAGATGGCTACCATGACTTTTGCTATGCCATTTGACGGTAGCCTCGGGGTCATGAGCGGGCTAGCCTGAAATTGAGTTTGTCAACCGCCCGCAAGAGGCCATCGCGGCTTGCTCTGCGATGGCCCTCACGTCCCACCGGAGCATCCATGCGCAAGGATCATTCCTTTCCCGAAGGTTCAGTGCAGACCCTTTGGCTCGACAGCGACGTCCTGAAGGGGAATCTTCTCGGCGATCCCGCCCGCCGCCGGATCGACGTCTATGTTCCGTCCGGTCAAGACGGTGCCGATCTGCCCCTCCTGGTCGATCTCGTCGGCTATACGGCCGGCGGCCCGGCTCACACGAACTGGAAGAATTACGGCGAGAACGTTCCCGAACGGCTCGACAGGCTGATTGGTTCAGGCGCCATGCCGCCGGTCGTCGTGGCTTTTCCCGATTGCTTCACGCGACTCGGCGGAAACCAGTATGTGGACAGCGCGGCGACCGGGCGCTGGGAGGCTTTCCTCATCGAGGAGATGCTGCCGCTCGTCGAGCGCACATATCAATGCGGGGGCGATGGAAAACGGGGCGTGTTCGGGAAGAGCTCCGGAGGTTTCGGTGCCATCGTCCACGCCTTGCGTCATGGCGGTAAAGTCTGGAGCGCGGCAGCGTGCCATTCCGGCGATATGGGCTTCGAATTTCTGTACCATCTCGGCGAGTTCGCCGGTGCTCTGCGTCATCTCTCGGAACACGACATGTCCGTCGAGACGTTCGTGCGCAAATTCGAAGCGGGTCCGAAGGCCAAGGATGCCGACTGGCACACCATGATGATCCTGGCGCAATGCGCCACCTTCGATCCGGATCCCAACCAGTTCTACGGCATCCGTCTGCCAGTCGATCTACAGACCTGCGAAGTCGTCGACGAGCGTTGGGCCAACTGGCTTCGGTGGGATCCGATGCGCATGGTGGACGACAAGCGTCATCTCGATGCGCTTCGACGCATGAAACTCGTCTATGTCGATTGCGGCGACATCGACCAATACAACATGATCCACGGTTCCCGGATCTTGCATCGCAAGCTGGAGGCCGCGGGCGTCGCGCACGTATACGAGGAATTTCACGACAATCATTCGTCGGTCGATTATCGCATGGACCGCAGCCTGCCGCTCCTCGCCCGCGCGCTCACCTGACGAGTCTCAGAATTCAATCCCGGCCTGTGACTTCACGCCGGACGAGAAGTGGTGCTTGACGAGACCCATTTCCGTCACCAGGTCGGCTGCCTCGATCAATTCCGGCTTCGCGTTTCGGCCCGTCACGACGACATGAAGATCGGGCCGTCGCGCCTTGAGTTCAGCGATCACCTGATCGAGCGGAAGATAATCGTAACGCAGGGCAATGTTCAGCTCATCCAGTACGAGGAGCTTGATCTCGTTCTTGGCCATCAACTCGCGCGCCTTGTCCCACGCGCGCTGCGCGGCGGCGACGTCACGGTCGCGATCCTGCGTCTCCCAGGTGAAGCCCTCCCCCATCGTGTGCCATTCGATCAGGTCGTCGAACCGCTCCAGGGCGGTCCGCTCGCCGGTGCTCCAGGCACCCTTGATGAATTGCACGACGCCGACCTTCCAGCCGTGTCCCAGCGCCCTGAGGACCAGGCCGAACGCCGCCGTCGACTTCCCCTTGCCGGGGCCGGTATTGACCAGAAGAAGCCCTTTTTCGATGGTCTTCGAGGCGACCTCCCGATCCTGGACTTCCTTGCGCTTGATCATCTTCGCGCGGTGGCGCGCGGCTTCGTCTTCCGATTGCGACACGATGCATCCTCCGGGACCAATGAGTCGTTCCTGCCGGCCCGGGCAACGCGCGTCAACCTCCCCCGCAGGATTGCAGACCCTCGCTGGACAGGCTAAGAACGATCACGACGGTGCCTCGATTGAGAGGTGAAAAGGGAACGCGGTCAAATCCGCGGCTGCCCCCGCAACTGTAAGCGGCATGGTCCGTACCTCAAGCCACTGGGCGAGCCCGGGAAGGCGGAACGGACGCCTCAGCCGTGAGCCAGGAGACCTGCCGTCATCATTGCTTCTTCGGGTCGCTTGGGCGGGGTGTCCAATCGGCTGTTTCGGATCTCGCGATCCGGCTTCGTCCGTTGAAGCTTTTGGCCCGAGGGCCGACCGACGGAGAAGCGCGTGCGCTTTCGACCCATCAATCCTAACGCCGTTCGCTCGGCCTCGCGCCAGTCACGTGTCTGATCCCGTCATGGATGCACCATGCTCTGGCGACGAGATTCGGCTCTATGTCTGCGTGACCTGCCGGCAAGCAGGTGGCGGCGACGCCGATCTTCGGCCGGGCGCTCAACTGCATGAAGCGCTGAGCGCGGCCCTGGCKCAGGGCGACCCAGCCCTCGGCGGCGTTCGGATCGAGCCCGTCGAGTGCCTCAGCGTGTGCAAGCGGCCCTGCACCATGGCGATCGCCGGTGGCGAAGGACGCTGGACCTATGTCTATGGCGACCTCGACCCTCAGACTTCCGTGGAAGCCATCGTCGATGGCTTGCGCCGCTACCGGGCAACGGCCAACGGCATCGTGCCCTGGCGCGAGCGCCCTGAGATTTTCCGCAAGGGCGTTGTCGCCCGAATCCCTCCCCTTTCCCCCATCGGATGACCTTGATGACCGACCTCGCCAAAATCCCCTGCACGATCGTGACCGGCTTCCTCGGTGCGGGTAAGACGACACTGGTGCGCAATCTTCTCGAAAACCCCGGAGGCCGGCGCCTTGCGGTTCTCGTCAACGAATTTGGCGATATCGGCTTCGACGCATCCTTTATCGAAGGCTGCGGCATCGAAGGCTGCACGAAGGAGGATATCGTCGAACTGCCGAACGGCTGCATCTGCTGCACCGTCGCCGACGATTTCGTTCCGGCGCTGACCCAACTCCTCGATCGCGACAATCCGCCCGACCACATCCTGATCGAAACCTCCGGCCTTGCCTTGCCGAAGCCGCTTGTGACGGCGTTCAATTGGCCGGCCATCCGCTCGCGCGTGACGGTCGATGGTGTGATCGCTGTCGTCGACGGACCCGCAGTCGCGGCAGGCGTCTTCGCCGATGATCCAGAAGCGCTCGCGGGGCAGCGCGCGGCCGATACGTCCGTGGAGCACGAAAATCCGCTGGAGGAGGTGTTCGAGGATCAATTGCTGTGTGCCGACATGATCCTGCTCAACAAGACCGACCTGATGGACGACGAGGCCCGGGCGCGGGTCAAGAGCGACATCGCGGGGCATTTGCCGCGCACGGTGAAGATCGTCGAGACCGATCATAGCCGCATCGAGTCCTCGCTCATCCTCGGCCTCGCAGCCGAAGTCGAATCCGATCTCGGCTCCCGCCCCTCGCACCACGATGCCGAGGAAGAGCATGACCACGACGACTTCGAGACCGTTGCAGTCGCCGTAGGCGCCATCGCATCGGCGGACACGCTGCTGCAGCGCGTGGGACGCGCCGCTGAAGCCGAGGGCGTTCTACGCATCAAGGGTTTCGTACCGGTCGACGGTCGCCCCATGCGTCTCGTGGTCCAGGGTGTCGGGCGCCGGATCGATCATCACTACGATCGTCCGTGGAAAGCGGACGAGGAGCGCCATGGCCGCCTGGTCGTGATTGGACTCAAGGGCTTCGACAAAACGGCGGTCGAAGCCGCCCTCGCGGGCTGACATGCATCTTCTCCCGGTCACGACCGTTTCGCTCGACGACAGCGCCCAGGCTGTCGATCTCGGTCAAAGCCCGGGAGACGTCGTCGTCTTGTCGTTCACCGACAGCGATCTCAGCACACTCGCCGAGGCCTATCGTCAGGATCAGCATCTGCCGACGCTCCGCCTCGCGAGCATGCGGCAACTGAAGCATCCGCTCTCAGTCGACCTCTATCTCGACAAGACCGTTGCGCACGCAAAGTTCGTGATCGTCCGCTGTCTCGGCGGAATCGATTACTGGCGCTACGGGCTTGAGCGCATCAACGCATTGTGCCGTGAGCGCGGCATCGCCCTTGCCGTTCTTCCCGGTGACGACCGCGCCGATTCCCGCTTGCTCTCGCTCGCCACGGTACCCAGCACGGTTGTCGACGCCCTGAACGGATACTTTCGCGCGGGTGGCGTCGCCAACATGCGGGCGCTTCTGCAGAGAGTGGCAGGTGAACTCGGCCTGGATCTCCATCCGAAGAGCCCGCATTCGGTGCCTCGCGCGTTTGCGTGGGATCACACCACGGGCGACGTCGACCTCGACGAACGTTGTGCCGACCTTTCGCCGTCGGCGCCCCTCGCCTATCTCGTCGTCTATCGCTCGACCGTACTTTCGGCTGACACGGCGCCGATCTGCGCGCTTGCGAAATCGTTGGCAGAGCGCGGAATAAACACACTGATTCTTGCCGTCGCCAGCCTGAAGGATGATGACGCAACAACTCTGATCGGCCGCGCTCTGAATTTGCGCAAGCCCGACATCGTGATCACCACCACCGCGTTCTCGGCTCGCGAGGACTCCACATTCGTACTCGACCGCGCCGATTGCCCGGTTCTCCAGGCCGTGAACGCAGGGTCGACGCGGGAAGCGTGGCTGGCATCCGCGCGTGGTCTGTCGGCAGCCGATCTCACAATGCAGATCGTCCTGCCGGAATTCGACGGGCGACTGGCCATCGGCCCGATCTCCTTCAAGGAGAACAGTGAGCTCGATCCCGTTTTGGGCTTTGTCGGTCGCCGTCAAGTTCCGGATCGAGAGGGGATCGCCGCCGCAACGGACGACGTGGTCGCGTGGATCAAATTGCGCCGCAAGCCGCGCGGTACACGCCGGCTCGCGCTGGTGATGTCGGATTATCCCGCGCGCGGTGGACGCGCCGGTTTTGCCGTCGGCCTCGACACCCCGGCCAGCACATGCCGCATCCTCGATCTGCTCGAAGACGCGGGCTACAACGCCTCGCGCACGTTCGACCAAGCGGCCTTGATGCCTGCGCTAACGACGGCCGAGCCTATCTTCGCGGTTGATCTGAAAACCTATCGCGCCTGGTTCAGCGCTCTTCCAGCGGAGGTCCAGGCTGCCATCTGCGAGGCATGGGGAATGCCGGACGACGACCCCGATCTCGTCGACGGTGCATTTCGTTTTCGCGCGCYCGAAGCCGGAAACGTCCTCGTGGCTTTGCAGCCGGATCGGGGACGCGGCGCGGATCGCAAAGCGTTTTATCACGCACCCGATCTGCCGCCGACGCATGCCTATCTCGCCTTCTATCTCGGCCTGCGCACAACCGCGTTGATCGACGCGCTGATCCATCTTGGCACCCATGGAACAACCGAGTGGCTGCCCGGCAAAGCCGTGGCTTTGTCGACGTCCTGTGCACCGCGTTTCGCAATCGGTTCGCTGCCCGTCGTGTACCCCTTCATCGTGGACGATCCGGGCGAAGCCGCTCCAGCGAAGCGCCGTATAGGCGGCGTTACGATCGGCCATATGACTCCATCCGTCGCGACCGCGGATCTGCCGGAAGACCTGGCGGTCCTTCGCGAGTTGGTCGAAGAATACTCATCCGCCCAGGTGCTCGATCCGCGCCGCGGTGAAATCGTGGCGCGCGAGATCATCGCACGCGCCGAAGCAAGCGGTTTGAGCCAGACGTGCGGCGTTTCTCCGGGCATGCCGATGGCGGAGGCGTTGAGCGCGCTCGACGCGCATCTCTGCGACTTGGCCGAAGTCGTCATTCGCGACGGGCTGCATGTTTTCGGCGATGCGCCCGACCATCCAGAATGTGCGGAGGGCGAACGTGACGGGCTCCTCCGTGCACTCGACGGACGCTTCGTCGTGCCCGGTCCGTCGGGATCGCCGTCGCGGGGACGACGGGATGTGATGCCCACCGGCCGCAATCTGGCGACTCTCGATCCGCGCGCCATTCCAACCCGAGCGGCGACCGCTCTCGGAGAACGGGCGGCAAACGAGATCGTTCGCCGCCACCTCCAGGACGAGGGCGATCATCCACGCCGTATCGTCATGGATCTCTGGGCTTCGCCGACCCTGCGGTCCGGCGGAGAAGACATCGCTCACATCCTGGCGCTCATGGGCGTGCGGCCGAAATGGGACACGGCTTCGACTCGCGCCACCGGCTTCGAGATCGTGCCTCTGCCGTTGCTCGACCGTCCGCGCATCGACGTCACCGTGCGCATCTCTGGAATGTTTCGCGATACGTTTCCCGATCAGATCAAGCTGATCGATCAGGCGGCGAAGCATGTGGCCTTGCTGAACGAAGACGACGCATGGAACGAGCTCGCCGCCGCGCGCCGCCGTGGTGAGCCCGCGAACAGGATCTTCGGCGCCGCGCCCGGTCGTTTCGGCGCAGGCGTGGCGGGCCTCGCGCTCGATCAAGCCTGGGACACGCGGGACGATCTCGCGCGCGCCTATTTGGAGCAGACCTCGCACGCGTTCGGCGAGGGCGAGAACGGGACGCGGGACAATTCATTCGCGGCACGGGTGGCACGCTCCGACGCCT
>NZ_JBFUKD010000097.1:0-8558 GCF_056401005.1 Microvirga sp. P4_G7
GCCGTTCTCTCCGAAACCGACTCCGTGGAAACACGGGTCGCCGCAACGCCTGAGACCGTCAAGAAATACAAAACGCTCGGCGCCGACGTGGTCATCCAGTCCGGCGCCGGCGTGAAAGCTGGGATCCCCGACGCCGAATTCGAGGCGGCCGGCGCGACCATCGCCAAGGATGCCAAGACGGCCGCGAAGGATGCGGACATCGTTCTCAAGGTTCGCCGCCCCTCGGAAGGCGAGCTGAAGGGATTGAAGCCCGGCGCCATCGTGATCGGGATCATGGATCCTTATGGTCAGGACGAGGCGCTGAAGGCCATCGCCGAGGCCAAGGTCGCAGCCTTCTCCATGGAGCTGATGCCGCGCATCACCCGGGCGCAAGTCATGGACGTGCTCTCCTCGCAGGCCAATCTCGCCGGTTATCGGGCGGTGATCGACGCGACGGGCGAGTACGGCCGCGCCATGCCGATGATGATGACGGCGGCCGGCACGGTTCCGGCGGCGCGGGTCTTCGTCATGGGCGCCGGCGTCGCCGGCCTCCAGGCCATCGCCACGGCACGCCGCCTCGGTGCGGTCGTCACGGCGACCGACGTTCGCCCTGCCGCGAAGGAGCAGGTCGAGAGCCTCGGTGCCAAGTTCATCGCGGTCGAGGACGACGAGTTCAAGCAGGCCGAGACCGCCGGCGGCTATGCGAAGGAAATGTCGGCCGAGTACAAGGCCAAGCAGGCGGCGCTGGTCGCGTCCCACATCGCCAAGCAGGACATCGTCATCACCACGGCGCTCATCCCCGGACGTCCCGCGCCGAAACTCGTGTCGCGAGAGATGGTCGAGGCGATGAAGCCCGGCTCCGTCGTTGTCGACCTCGCCGTCGAGCGCGGCGGCAATTGCGATCTCGCGCAAGCCGGCAAGGTTGTCGACCACAACGGCGTGAAGATCGTCGGGCATCTCAATGTGCCCGGACGTCTCGCGGCGTCCGCCTCGGCGCTCTACGCCAAGAACCTGTACGCCTTTGTCGAGACCCTGATCGACAAAGAGACGAAGGCGATTGCCGTCAAGTGGGATGACGAGCTGGTCAAGGCGACCTGCCTCACCCGCGATGGTGCAATCGTCCATTCCGCCTTCCAGCCGACAACCTGAATTTAAGGGGGTAAAGCCATGGCACTCACGCCCGAACAGGCTGTCGAGCAGTCGAAAGCCGCCGCAGCCGTCGCCCAACGGGCCGCCGACGCGGCTCAAGCCATCGCCGATCAGGTGGCGCTCGCCGCGTCTGCCGCTACGCACGGTGCGGTCGATCCGACAGTGTTTCGCCTAGCAATCTTCGTGCTGGCGATCTTCGTCGGATATTATGTGGTCTGGTCGGTGACGCCGGCCCTGCACACGCCCCTGATGTCGGTGACAAATGCCATCTCCTCCGTGATCGTGGTCGGCGCGCTTCTCGCCGTCGGCGTCAACGTCGCGCCGGGTATCGGCGACGGCCCGGTCTGGGCACGCGCCCTCGGCTTCGTCGGTCTCGTTCTCGCATCGATCAACATCTTCGGCGGCTTCCTGGTGACCCAGCGCATGCTCGCCATGTACCGCAAGAAGGGTTGAGACGATGTCGGCTAATCTCGCCTCGATCCTCTATCTCGTCTCCGGCGTCCTGTTCATTCTGGCGCTGCGCGGCCTCTCCCACCCGACAACGTCGCGACGCGGCAACCTGTTCGGCATGGTCGGCATGGGCATCGCCATCCTGACGACGCTGTTCGTGCAGCCTCCCGGTGATTTCGGCGGCTGGGCGCTCGTGGTCCTCGGCCTCGCCCTCGGCGGCGGCATCGGC
Source organism: Microvirga sp. P4_G7 (assembly GCF_056401005.1). NCBI lineage: Bacteria > Pseudomonadati > Pseudomonadota > Alphaproteobacteria > Hyphomicrobiales > Methylobacteriaceae > Microvirga > Microvirga sp. P4_G7. The sequence continues at coordinate 1,808 of NZ_JBFUKD010000097.1, forward strand.
GCACTTGTCGCCAAGCGCGTTCCCATGACGGCGATGCCGCAGCTGGTCGCTGCGTTCCACTCGCTCGTCGGACTTGCCGCAGTCCTCGTCGCGGCTGGCGCGCTTTATGCACCGCAAGCCTTCGGCATYGGCGGCGTGGGAGCGATCCATGGCGGGTCGCTGTTCGAAATGGCGCTCGGCGCCGCCATCGGCGCGATCACCTTCACGGGTTCGGTGATCGCCTTCCTGAAGCTCGATGGACGCATGTCCGGCAAGCCGATCATGCTGCCGCAGCGCCACCTTTTGAATATCGGCCTCGCGGTTCTTCTCTTCGTTCTGCTGGTCGTCTTCATCCAGACCGAAAGCCATGCGGCGTACTGGGGCATCGTACTGGTGTCGTTCGTGCTCGGCGTCACGCTGATCATCCCGATCGGCGGCGCGGACATGCCGGTGGTGGTCTCGATGCTCAACTCCTATTCGGGTTGGGCGGCGGCGGGCATCGGCTTCACGCTCGGCAATCTCGCGCTCATCATCACCGGTGCGCTCGTCGGCTCATCGGGTGCGATTCTGTCCTACATCATGTGCAAGGCCATGAACCGCAGCTTCATCTCGGTGATTCTGGGCGGGTTCGGCGGCGAGACCTCCGCGGCCGGCGCCGGCGCGGTCGAATCCCGTCCCGTCAAGCACGGTTCGGCGGATGATGCCGCCTTCATCATGCAGAATGCCGAGAAGGTGATCATCGTGCCGGGTTACGGCATGGCGGTCGCGCAGGCGCAGCACGCCCTGCGCGAAATGGCCGATCAGCTCAAGGCCGCTGGCGTCGAGGTCAAGTACGCGATCCATCCTGTCGCCGGCCGCATGCCGGGGCATATGAACGTGCTGCTCGCCGAAGCGAACGTGCCGTACGACGAGGTGTTCGAGCTGGAGGACATTAACGGCGAGTTCGCCCAGGCGGATGTGGCGTTCGTCATCGGCGCCAACGACGTGACGAATCCGGCGGCGAAAACCGACCCGCAATCGCCGATCTTCGGCATGCCGATCCTCGACGTGGAGAAGGCCAAGACCGTGCTCTTCGTCAAACGCGGCATGGGATCGGGCTATGCCGGTGTCGAAAACGAACTGTTCTTCAAGGACAACACCATGATGCTCTTCGGCGACGCGAAGAAAATGGTCGACGAGATCCTGAAGAACATGGACTAACCGCCGCGCCTCTGCGGTATTGATGAGAGGCCGGATCCGTCCGGCCTCCATCATGAGGGGACGAGACATGAGCGTGAGCCTGCGGACCGCCCTTCTCGCCGATCGTGACGCTGTGATCGCGCTCATCCACCAGCTCAATATCTTCGAGGCGAATCTCACCCAGGACCGCTCGCGCGATTACGCAGCAGCCGAGGCCTATTACGACGAGCTGATGCGCCGCCTGTCCGGCCGCGAAGGGCGCATCGTCATTGCCGAGACAGACGACCGGATCGTCGCGGTGATGGGATTTTCCGTCGACCAGGACGCCGCCTACGTCGTCGACGACGTGCGGCTGCACGGCACCGTTACCGATCTCATCGTCCATGCGGATTGGCGCAGCCAGGGCATCGGCCAGATGCTCCTGAAAGAAGCCGAGCGGCTGACGCGCCAAGCCGGCCTCAACCGACTCATGATCGCGGCCCTCGTCGCCAACGAGAAGGCGGAACACGCTTATCGAGCGTTCGGTTTCGAACCTTATGTGTCCGTGCTGGTGAAGGACGTTTGAGGGCTGAGAACACCCGTTGCTCATGGCGAGGGGTGGTTATATCGTTGGGATGATTGGGGCATCTCATGATTGCGGTTCTTGCACGTAGCTGTGTTGTCGTCTTCATCCTCGCTGCCTGTTTTCAAGGCCCTGCGGTCGCTCAGAGCGATCGCTACGATCCCGCACTGTACGTGACGGAGACGGCGATCGGTGCGACCCACACTCTTCTCAACCAGGTTTTGCCAGGGGGAGTCTCTTTGAYGCTCGCTGACGCGAAAAAGATTCGGACTTCAGCGGTTCTTTCGGCCATGGGTGAAAGATGCGGTTTGCCATGGGGCCGGCGCGTCTACCTGCCCATGATGGCCTATTACCGGCACACTCGGAAACTGAACGAGAACCAGATGACGGCGCTTGGAGTGGTCCATGGCGTCGAACAGGGAATGGTCTTCCAGGGGCTAAGAAAAGGGGCGTGTCCGGCAGGTGTGCGCGACAAGCTCAGTCAATGGATGGCGAGAGCCGAGTAGATCCCCAACTGCGGCCACCGCGAGGTCCAATTCTTCGCGGCGACACGCGCGCGATAGATGTCGCGCTTTCCGGCGAAAGCCGGCGTAGGCCTCACGATCAATCCGAGAAGATCGTCGACACCATGAGGCGCGATCATTTCGACGCATTCGTCGCGCCGACGTGCGGCAACCGCGGTTGCTGTTTCAGGCCAACAACGGACGGCATCTTCGCTGTCCCGATAAGGCGCATCGCCGTTCTTGAGATGCATGCGGGCCTGGTTTCGCACCGACCACGGGACGGCAGAATCGAGAACGCGCAAGCGCGTTTCGATGTTCTGCTCTGATGTTTGCGAGAGGTCGTTCGGATCAAAGAAGATCACGTCGACATCGGCGCTCGTTGCAAGATCCGGTTCGCGGCCGTGCAGCACATCCCACACGGCGTTGCGAACGAAGCCGGCGCCGATCCAGCCATCGGGAAGCGCGAGCGATTCCACGTGTCGCAGGAGCGTCGACCACGGTTCTTGGCTCTCCAGGAAACGTGCGATTTCCGCGAGATCCCGCACGGGATGAGCCGTYGGCTTTTAGACGCGGCTCTGGCCCTGGCGGGCAACGCTGTTGGAATTGTCGATCGACAGGGCGCGCTGGAAGCTTTCCATGGCGAGCGATTTGTTGCCCTGCTTTTCGTAGGCGACGCCGCGCCAGGCCCAGGAATCGGCGTCCCGGTTGTTGACGTTCAGCGCCGCGTTGAAATCCTCGATGGCCTTATCGTATTGGCCGATCGCGATCAGGCTCTGTCCGCGCGCTGCGTAAGGAGCGCCGACGAAGGGATTGCGATCGATCGTGGCGTCGAAGTCGAGGATGGCTTGCTGGTGCAGGCCCTGGCGCTGATAGAGCAAGCCGCGCGCATGAACCGCTTCGGCCGATTCGGGCAGAAGGCGGATGGCGACGGAGAGGTCGTTGAGCGCGTCCTGATACTGCCCTTGCGCCCGATAGAKATTGCCGCGGCCGATATAGGCCGGGCCGTAGTTGGGGTCCGCCTGGATGGCACGGGTGAAATCGGACAGGGCCTGGTCGTTCTTGCCCGTCTGCCGGAAGGCGAGGGCCCGATTGGCATAGGCCGGCGCGTAGTTCGGATCGAGCTGGAGCGCCTTGGAAAAATCCGCCGTGGCGTCGCTGTAACGCCCGACCCGGGCATAGGCGGCGCCGCGGGTGTTATACGCACCCGGATCGTTGGGATTACGCTGGATCACGTCCGACAGGGAGGCAATGTTCACGCTCGATGTGCCTTGCGTATCCTCCTCGACCACGGCGATCCGCCGGGTCGTGCCCCCACTGGTGGTATCGCAGGCGGAAAGACCCACGGCCAAAAAGACGAGAGCGAGGGGCGCAAAGGGACGAATCGAAAAAGCGAGCACCTTGGATCTCCAACAGATGGGGAAGACGGCCAGTTTGCAGCAAAAAACTTAACGGACACAGAACACTAGGATGCGAAACGCAAAAACTGCAATGTGGCGCTGGGGAACCTTAGGCTCCCGCCGAACGGGACCCGAGGTCTCGCCGGAAATACAAAAGGCGCCCTCCGCTTCCGCAGACAGGCGCCGTTTGAAACTCGTGGTGTCGAGCCTGCAAGGCTCGACTTTTTAGCGCGCCTCGGCGGACCGCGGCTGACCCGGACGGGTCGTGACGGTGCGGGGCTTCGAGGGCAGCAGGCCTTCGCGCTGCATGCGCTTGCGGACCAGCTTGCGGGCGCGGCGAATGGCCTCGGCCTTCTCGCGAGCCTTCTTCTCGGAAGGCTTCTCGAAATGACCGCGCAGCTTCATCTCGCGGAAGATTCCTTCGCGCTGCATCTTCTTCTTGAGGGCGCGGAGCGCCTGATCGACGTTGTTGTCACGGACAAGAATCTGCACGCGAAATCCTCGTATTGCGCAGGTTAGTGATGTCAAAAACAAAGGAGGCGCGCCTTGCGCACCTCAATCTGGGCGGATTCGTTAGCAGAGGAAACCTTGCTTGTCCAGGCTTTCGGGCCGAAAAACAACGCGTTCTAAAGTTGAATCAGGAAGCCTGGATAGATTATCGTTTCTCGGCGAAAATGCGGGTGACGTGGCCCATCTTTCGGCCCGCCCGCGCTTCAGACTTTCCATAGAGGTGCAGGTGCGCGCCTGGCTCGGCGAGAATTCGCGACCACTCTTCCACGTCGTGGCCGATCAGGTTCTGCATCTCGACCCGCCCGCGGCGGGTGGTGTCGCCGAGGGGCCAGCCGCAGACGGCGCGGACATGCTGCTCGAATTGCGACGTCTCGGCCCCATCGAGGGTCCAATGGCCCGAATTATGAACCCGCGGCGCGATCTCGTTGACGACGAGCCGCTCGCCACCGTCTTCCCGAACGAGAAACAGTTCGACCGCGAGAATGCCGACATAGTCGAGGGCGTCGGCAATCGTCCTCGCGATGACGACGGCCTGCTCCTCGGTCTCCGGTCTGACGTCGGCAGGCACGCGCGTCGTGTCGAGGATGTGCGAGCGGTGCTCGTTTTCGCAGAGATCGTAAGCCGCGAACTCGCCGTTGGCCGACCGGGCGGCAATCACCGAGACCTCACGCTCGAAGGGCACGAATCCCTCGAGAACGGCCGGGGAGCGACCGATCGTTTCCCACGCCGAGGAAGCGTCGTCGGCGGAGCGGATCATGGACTGACCCTTGCCGTCGTACCCGAAGCGGCGGGTCTTGAGGACGGCCGGAACTCCGATCGTCGCGACGGCCTGGGCGAGCTCCGTCGCATCGGAAACGGGCGCGAAGGGCGCCGTCTCGATGCCGAGACCGGAAATGAAGCTTTTTTCCAGAAACCGATCCTGGGAGACGGCGAGTGCCTGCGCATTCGGCGCGAGGATCGTATGTGCGCTCAGGATCTCTGCAGTGGCGCTCGGGACGTTCTCAAACTCGTAAGTGACGACGTCGACGGTCTTGGCAAACCGCACGAGCGCCGCCTCATCCTCGTATGACGCGATCGTGCAATCGCCCGCCACGTCGAAGGCGGGGCTGTTGTCCTCCGGCGCGAAAATGTGGGTGCGCAAGCCTAATTGCGCCGCGGCGAGGCTCAGCATGCGACCGAGCTGTCCGCCGCCGAGAATGCCGAGAGTGCTGCCCGGACGGATCATCGTCTCACATTGCCTCGGAAGGGCGTTCGGCGACGCTGTCGCTCTGCCGCTGGCGCCAGGAATCGAGACGCTCGGCCAGGGCGCCGTCCCGCAAGGCGAGAACGGCGGCCGCGAGCAAAGCTGCGTTGACCGCGCCGGCGCGGCCGATAGCGAGGGTGCCGACGGGGATCCCGGCCGGCATCTGGACGATCGAGAGCAGACTGTCCTGTCCCGACAAGGCCTTCGATTCGACGGGGACGCCGAAGACGGGAAGGGGTGTCATGGACGCCGCCATGCCCGGCAGGTGGGCGGCGCCGCCGGCCCCGGCGATGATGATCTGAAACCCCTCCCCCTTGGCGCCCTTCGCGAAGGCCACGAGCCGGTCGGGGGTGCGGTGAGCCGAGACGATGCGGGCATCGTAGGCGATGCCGAGCGCATCGAGGGTCTCGGCCGCGTGCTTCATGGTGGCCCAGTCCGATTGACTGCCCATGATGATGGCTACGGGAATTCCCGCCATGACGCGGCTCCGGGTCGACCTCTGATCAACGGGGAATAGCGAAGCCGCAAGGGTCAAGCAAGGCTGCAGAGGCGCGAAAGGCGCTGGAATCAGGCGATGATGTCCGGCGTGAGCTGGTCTTCGAGGCGGATGATCTGATCCTTGAGCGCGAGCTTTCGCTTCTTCAGGCGCTGAACCTGCAACTGATCGCCCGTGATGATCTGCTCCAGCGCATCGATGGCGTGATCGAGGTCGCGATGCTCCTGCTTCAAACGGGCCAGATCATCGTTGAGTTCAGCCCTGTCTGGCATCGAATGGAACCTTGAGCGTCGCACAGCGACCGCCCTAACGGAAGGGTCGCAAAAGAGCGCGGATTATGCTCTGCGCAACCTTTGAGAGCAAGATGCGGCACTCGCAGGACCCCCTCATGGGTTCGCAGAAAAGTGCGCGTGGCCGTCGCCGCCGCTTCCGAAACGCTCAGCGGCCATGGGTTCCGGGCTCTCGCTTCGCTCGCCCTGGAATGACGGTGGAGGGTGTGGATGGCGGGGGCGATAAGGCAGGCGTTGTGTCGCGCATGAGGCTCAGGCGCTCGTCGTAATGCGTGTACGACGCGGGTCCGCTCGCGCCTGCGCGCCGGATGAGCAGGATCTCGATGGCACCGCGCGTCACGATCCACGCCACGCCGAGCACGGTTGCCATGATCATGAGAATCCAGAGCGCCTGGATGGCGTCGGATGCTTGATGAAACTTGTCGAGCCAATCGGCGGCGAAACTGTAGGGCTGGTCCATTCAATACCTCCCACTTCTTGCTGAAGCGACCACCAGGAGCCCTGGTGGTCGGGGAGTTAAGAAGCCGCCTACAGACGACCGCGCTGTCCTTTAGGCTCGCGCCCTGGACATGCGACAGCACCTCCCCGACCG
>NZ_JBFUKD010000098.1:0-8505 GCF_056401005.1 Microvirga sp. P4_G7
TCCATGAACAGCATGTCGATATGACCATCGGTCATGAGGAGAAAGCCGAGAAGTGCGTCGTCATCCTGCGCGACGGTGATGCGATCGAGGCTCTCGACGAAGCGAGAAGCGAAGAAATGTGCATCGCGCGACGAGAGAACATCCTCTTCGATGATTGTCGAGAAGGCCGATCGATACGAACGTTCGGCGATCCGGGCGAGCGCGTCGACGTCGCGCGCCGAAGCCTTTCTGACGATCACGACTGGCCCCGAAGACGTGGGTCGAGGGTATCGCGCAGCGCATCACCAAGCAGATTGAACCCGAACGACAGAAACAGGATCGCGAAACCKGCGAAGACTGCGTTCCAGGGCGACAGCAGGAGGAAGTTTCGCCCCTCCGACAGCATCAAGCCGAGGGAGGGTGTCGGCGGCTGCGTGCCGAGACCGAGAAAGGACAGCGACGCTTCGACAAGGATCGCCGCGGAGAGAAGCAGACTCGTCTGCACCAGGATGACCGATGCGAGATTGGGCAGGATGTGCAGGAAGATGATCCGGGCATCAGAGGCGCCGATGGCCTTTGCGCCGGCGACGTATTCGCTCTCACACAGGACGAGCGCCGGACCGCGCAGCAACCGCGCGAAGATCGGCGTGTAGACGACAGCGATCGCCATCGCCGCACTATAGGTCTGCGGCCCGAGAACRGAAATCACGCCGATGGCGAGGAGCATGACGGGAAATGCAAACAGGATGTCCATGACGCGCATGATGATCCGATCGAGCCAACCGCGATAATAGGCTGCGAGCAGACCGAGCGTTCCGCCGAGAACAAGCGCCGCACCGACGGCGAGAAGACACGCGACGAGCGACGTGCGGTACCCATAGAGGATGCGCGCGAACACATCGCGCCCGAGCTGATCGGTTCCCAGCCAATGAAGGGCGCTCGGCCCTTTGAGACGGCTGACCACGCTCTGGGCCATGGGGTCGTACGGCGATACCACAGGAGCGAAGACCGCCAATAGGACCTGAATGGCGACGAACGCCGTTGCGAAGGCCAACAGCTTGTTGTTGCGAAGGCGCGACATGATCTTCAAGCCCTCACGCGCGGATCGATGACGATGTAGAGAAAATCGACCAAGAAGTTCACGAGCACGAAGCCTGTCGTCACCACGAGGATGGTGGCCTGAATCAGGGGGTAATTCCGTTCGGCGATGGCGCCGAGGATCAGGCGTCCGAGCCCTGGGATGGCGAAGACCTGCTCCACCACGATGGCGCCACCAAGAAGATAGCCGGTCATGATGCCGACGCTGGTGATGAATGGAATGAGCGCGTTGCGAAGCGCATGCTTGTAGACCACCGATCGCTCGCTCACGCCCTTGGCGCGTGCGGTCCGGATGTAATCCTGACCCAAGGCATCGAGCATCGCCGAGCGCACAAGTCGTGAAAGGTTGGCCAGAATCGGGAGCGCGAGAGCGAAAGCCGGAAGCACCATCCGTTCGAGATTGCCAAGCGGGTTTTCCGAGAACGGCACATATCCGAGCGAAGCGAAGCCCGGCGCGAATTGCGCAAGAATCAGGATCAGGACGATACCGAGCCAGAATGATGGAATCGTCAAACCAGCGATAGCGCCGACCCGCATCGCCACGTCTGCAGCTCCGCCGCGGGTGCGTGCCATGAGGCATCCCACAGGAACGGCCAGGCCGGCACCGACAATCAGCGCGAGAACGGTCAATTCGAGCGTCGGCCAGAGATGAACCATGATCTCCTGAGCAACCGGTCGTCCGGTCCAGAGTGACGTGCCGAAGTCGCCGCGAAGCGCAGCGCCCGCCCAGACGAAGTATTGCTCGATGATGGGGCGATCCAGCCCGACACGGCTCTTGAGTTCAGCCATGCGTTCCGGCGTGATTTCCGTGTTCGCGCCGAGCATGATCGCCACCGCATCGCCCGGGATGAGACGGATCATGAGAAAGACGATGATCGAGACCCCAACGAGAACCAGGATCAGATCAAGGAGGCGGGCGGCAATGACACGGCTCATGGAAAACGTTTCTTCGAAAGGCGGCGCCGACCAACGCCGGCGCCGCTTCTCTCATCAGGGTTGAAGGGTTGCGCCACGCAAGGTGGACAGCGACCGGTTCGGCATCACGTCGTAGCCTTGCAGCTTGTCGCGCATGGCGGAGAAGAGCGTGCCGTAGGTCAGGTGCGCGACCGGACCCGAACAGGCGAGTTTCATCTGCACCTCGTCATAGGCCTTCTTGCGCGCGGCCTGATCCTGCATGGCGCGCGCGCTGTCGAGAAGCTGATCGACATCCTTGTCCGAATATTTGAACACGTTCGTCGAACCGCCGGTGCGGAAGGTCCGGAAGAAGTAATCGTCCGGATCAGGGCTGCCGGCATTGATCGACGCGAACATGTCGAAATTGCTGTTGCGCCAATCCTGGATGAACTGACCCTGTTCCTGGTTCTTGAGCTCGACCTTGAAACCGGCCTTGTTCAGTTGCTCCTGCACCACCTGTGCCAAGTCCTTGATGTCCTGGCGCGGAAGCACGTTCATCGTGACGGCAACCGGCATCGTGACGCCGGCTTCCTTCAGAAGAGCCTGAGCCTTGGCGGCATCCGGCTTGTAGCAGGAGAAATTCTTCACATCGACCGCCCAGCTCTTGAGGGCTGGCGACAACGGGCCGCCGGGAACGCCGGCGCCGAAGAGCGCCGCGGCGACGATCTCGTCCCGGTTGATCGCGTAGTTGACCGCCTCGCGCACCTTCGGATTGTCAAACGGAGGCTTGGAGACGTTCATCCCGACAAGGGTGTAGGCGAGATCGAGGGTATCCGCGAGCTTGACGTTGGGCTTGCCTTTGAGCTGCAGCGCCGTCGCAGCGTCGATGTTGGGAAGAAGTGCATATTGTCCGTTGGCGAGACCGACCTGCCGTGTCGCCGATTCCGGAACGAGGTTGAACTTCACGCCCGACAACTTTGGCAAGCCGGATTGCCAATAGCCGTCATGCTTGGACAGGGAGATGAAACCGTTCGGCTGCCATTCCTGAAACTTGAAGGGCCCGGTCCCGTCCGGCGCCTTCTGCAAGATGTCCTTGTTGGTTTCCACCGAGCGCGGAACGATCGCGATTGTCGCGAGCGAGGTCAGAAGCGGCGCCGAGGGCTCCTTCAGCTTGAACTCGACGGTCTTGGGATCGATCACTGTGACCGTATCGACGGCGGACAGGCGGCTCGCGAGCGGCGAAGCGATGTCCTTGCTCTGGACACGGCGGATCGTCGAAGCGATGTCTTCCGCTTCCATGGCCGCACCGTCGTGGAATTTCACATTCGAGCGTAGCTTGAACGTATAGGTCTTGCCGTCGGGCGAGATGGTCCAGGATTCAGCAAGGCCAGGATTGACCTTCAGATCCTTGTCGACGGCGGTGAGGCCCTCATAGATGTTGCCGTTCACCACCATGAAGCTCGGGAATGCGGTGATGAGATGCGGATCGAGGCCGGTCGGGCTCTGATCGAGGCCGACCTCGAGAACCTGAGCCGAGGCGGTCGTCGCCGCCATGATGAATCCCGCGCCGATAACGCCGCGCAGCTTTGTCCTGAACATGCCTTGTCTCCCTCTGTGGCATTGCCGCCGAGTATAGGCGATCGCCATGGACCTGTCATGGTCCAATAACATACCACTCTGGACCAACAGCCGGTTTTGGGCCTATCATTCCGCGTCACGTGCAGGGGAGGATGACATGGCGAAACGACCGATCATGAAGACCATCGGCGTCATCAGTGGGACGTCGATGGACGGCATCGACGTTTCGATGGTCGAGACGGACGGCGAAGCCATCGTCCGGCCGGGCCCCGGCGGCACATTTCCCTACCCAAAGGATCTACGCACGACCCTTCAAGGTCTCATCGCCGCACCCTCTCGCGCGCAGAGCGAGACGCTCGAAACGCTGGAGCGCGAGGTGACGGACGCGCATATTCACGCGATCCGGCAATTCCTTGACACAAACGACATCGCGCCCTCGGACGTGCAGCTCATCGGCTTTCATGGGCAGACGGTTTACCATCGGCCCGAACAGCATTTCACCCGTCAGCTCGGTCTCGGCGAGCAGGTCGCAAAGACGTTCGGCATCGATACGGTGTACCGGTTTCGGCACGCGGATGTCGCGGCTGGCGGCGAAGGAGCACCGTTCGTGCCGCTCTACCATCGCGCCCTCGCGAGCAACTTGCCGCAACCGGTCATGGTGTTGAATCTCGGCGGCGTCGGCAATGTCACCTATATCGACGGCGACACCGTGATCGCCTTCGACACCGGACCGGCGAGCGCCCTGCTCGATGATTTCATCCAGCGTCGCCGGGGACTGAGCTTCGACGAGAACGGCCAGTTGGCCGCGTCGGGCAAGGTCGATCAGACGCTCGTCGATGCGTTCATGACCAACCCCTATTTCAATCGTGCGGCGCCGAAATCCCTCGATCGGCAGGATTTTCACGACCGCGCCAAGGGTGTCGACGCACTCTCCGATGAAGACGGCGCGGCGACACTCGCGGCCTTCACGATCGAATCCGTCGTCGCCGCTCTGCGGCATGTGCCGGGCAAACCTCAGCGCTGGCTCGTCACCGGCGGCGGGCGCAACAACGCGCATTTCATGAACCGCCTGCGCGAACGTCTCGGCGTCAGCGTAGACCCGGTGGAATCGGTTGGTTGGAATGGCGATTATCTCGAGGCGCAGGCATTCGGTTACCTTGCCGCGCGCTCGGTCCAGGGGCTTCCCTTGAGCCTKCCGACGACGACTGGCGTGCCGCGTCCGATGCCCGGCGGCGAGCTCAACCGCGCGGCCTAAGGCGGACATGATGACGCTCGATGAAGTGGCCGCACGGGCTTTCGCGCCGGCGCGGGAAGCGGTGACAAGTGGCGCCATTCCCGGCGCTGCTCTCGGCGTCATAGCGAAAAGCGGACCGCGTGCGGTCGCGTTCGCCGGTTCGGCACAGCTCGAGCCGACGCGAGAACCGCTCGATCGCGGCACATGGTTCGACCTCGCGTCCCTCACCAAAGTCATCTTCACGACGACCGCCATCCTGCGACTCGTCGATCAGGGACGCATCACACTGGACGACACCTTGGCGAAGGTGATCCCGGACCTGCGCCAATATGATATGAATGCAGCGGAGCGGCGCCTTACCTTCAGGCAGTGCCTGTCGCACGACACGCACCTGCCGGCAGTCGAGCCGCTCTACACCTATGGACAGGATCCGCAGACGTTGCGGGCATTCATTCTGCAGCGCGTCTGGACACCGGGTCCACCGGTCTATTCCGACAATAATTTCATGTTGCTCGGCATTGCCATCGAGCGGATCACCGGGCGGCCCCTCGCCGACCAGCCGCTGCCTCCTGGACTGACATTCAAGCCCGACCCCAAGCGGTGCGCGGCGACGGAGAAATGCACTTGGCGCGGCCGCGTCGTGCGTGGCGAAGTCCACGACGAAAACGCTTACGCGTTCGGCGGAGCATCCGGCCATGCCGGGCTGTTCGGCATCATCGACGGCGTCCTCGACTTCGCGCAATCCCTTCTCGATGGAACCGGCCTGTCGCCGCAAGGCCTGGCGAGCATCCGCACCCGTCAATCCGAAAAGCGAACCATCGGCTGGGAAGGGCGATACGCCGGTTGGTCGGGAGGCGATTCCTGCTCCGAAGCGACGATCGGCCATACCGGCTTTACGGGCACGGGATTGTGGATCGACTTCGACCGCGGCTTGGCTTGGTCGCTTCTCACCAACCGGGTCCATCCAACACGCCATCGCGAGACCGGGATCGTCTCTCTGCGTCGGGCTACCGGCGATGCCGTCATTCGTCTCCACGATGGAAAGACGGCCTGACGGGCACCTTTCAAGCTCTCCTTCCACGCGTTTCCGCATTGCCGGCGCCGCCAAGTGGACCTATACTGGTCTGCAAGAAAGAAGCACCATGGCCACCGAACACTTCAGCGCGCGTTTTCAGGATCTCGATTCCTGGCCCAGCACCGAAATTCTCTCCGCTCTCTATGAAGGCCAGCTCTCGGCCGTGGCGTCCGTTCGCGAGGCTCTGCCGGCGATCGCCGCTGCCGCAGAGGCCGCCGCCGATCGGTTGAGTCGCGGCGGACGCCTCGTGTACGCAGGCGCCGGCACATCGGGCCGCATCGGCGTGCAGGACGGAACTGAACTTCCGCCGACCTTCAACTGGCCGGAGGAAAAGCTCATCTATCTGATCGCGGGCGGCCCGGGGGCGCTTCTGCAAGCGGTCGAGAACGCGGAAGATTCGGTCGAGGAGGGTGTCGCCGGCATCCGCAAGGCGGAAATCGGGCCGAACGACGTCGTCATAGGCGTCGCCGCCAGTGGCAACACCCCGTTCACGATCGCGGCGCTCACCGAAGCGAAAGGGCGCGGCGCCCAGACAATCGGCATTTCGAACAACGCGAATGCCAAGATCCTGGCCGCCTGCTCCCACCCGATCCTCGCCGACACCGGTGAGGAGGTGCTTGCCGGCTCGACCCGCATGAAGGCGGGAACAGCGCAGAAGATCATTCTGAATCTGCTTTCCACCCTCATCATGATTCGCCTTGGACGCGTCTATCGCGGACTGATGGTCGACATGCGGGCGACCAACGCGAAGCTGCGCCGACGCAGCGCCGTGATGGTGATTCAGATTACAGGATGCGACGAGGACACCGCAGCTAAAGCGCTCGTTTCCGCTGGAGGCGACGTGAAGACCGCCGTGCTCGTGGCGCTTGGCCTCGATGCGGCGGAAGCCAGCGAGCGGCTTCGCCGCAGCAACGGCAACTTGCGAGTGGCGCTTTCGAACCTCTCGCAGTAGTTTCGGCGCATCGGCAGGCCGACACTCAAGAAGGCAATCAACAATGTCGCTGGGGCTGGGGATCGACGCGGGCGGAACCGCCACGCGGTGGCGGTTGGCGGACGCGGACGGGCAATGCGTCGCGCAAGGGTCGACCGATCCCCTATCGGGCCACCTGTTCTCGCCCGCGGCTGAAGAGCGCGCACGACTTCTCATTGCCGGCATCGCGCGGGAGATCGGAGCGCGCAAGCCAAACGGAATCGTCGCCGGCATCACGGGCCTGACGCGCGACACGCCGTCCGAGATTCTGGTGCGCGACATGCTGGCAGGTGCGTTCGACCTTCCGGCCGCGAGCGTGTTCGTCGCCGAGGACATGTGGATCGCATACCTGTCTTATTTTGGTTTGGGTGAAGGCATCCTGGTCTACAGCGGCACCGGGTCGATCGGCTGCTACGTCACCACTGACAAAGACATCATCCGCGTCGGCGGCCGCGGCAACCTGATCGACGACGCAGGTTCCGGCTTCTGGATCGCGCGGGAGGCGTTGAAAAGCGTGCTGCGTCGCGAGGAGGAGAATCCTGGCGAGGCTTGGGACACCCCCCTGGGGCGAGCGCTCGCCAATCGTCTCGGTGGCACCGATTGGAGCGTCGTTCGCGCGTACGTCTATGGCGGCGACCGCGGCAAGATTGGCTCGCTTGCCCGTGCTGTCGCGGAAGCGGCGCTGCGATCTGATCCTGTCGCACTCACCATTCTGCGCGATGCCGGACAGGAACTGGCGCGCCTCGCGAACAGTTTGATCAAGCGCGCCGGCCCGCACCCGATCGCGCTCGTCGGCGGCGGCACCCGTCTGCATCCAGTCATCGCGGAATCGTTTCGCACCAACCTGCTGGCCGATGTCGAAGTCCTCACGCACGATGTCGATGCAGCAATGACGGCGGCGCGACTCGCAGCGACAGTGACGTGATACGTCACGCATAGCGTCCACTGTCGCTCTCTCCAAGTAAAAGCCTTCCCAATACTTTTCAGTCCGCTCTTTAGAAGCGTTCTATTCTTCCGCATCTCTATTGCGTCAGCCATCCCATGAGCCTACTCAGATCCTTGAACAGGGACGTCGCACCCTGGATTTCGCTCGGGAACGGAGAGCTTTACATGAGACTCAAGCTTGTCGCGATGGCGGCCTTGATGGCAGGAACAGCGTTTGCAACCATCGCGCGGGCCGAGGCGCCCCAACCGAAAGCCGTGGTCGAAACCTACGCGACGATAGCGCAGGCCATGTACGGCGACGCTTTGAATGCGGCGCGTGATCTCGCCAAGGCGGTCGATTCGCTCCTCGCCAATCCGAGCGACGACACGCTGAAGGCGGCGCGCGCGGCCTGGATCAAGGCCAGGCCGTTCTATCAGCAGACGGAAGGTTATCGCTTCGGCAACAAGATTGTCGATGCATGGGAAGGCAAGGTGAATGCTTGGCCGCTCGATGAAGGGCTGATCGATTACGTCGACGCCAAAGGCTACGGCGAATCCTCCGACAGCAATCCGCTCTACCGCGCCAACGTGATTGCCAACAAAACGATCCGCGTCGGCAAGAAGCAGGTCGATGCCTCCAAGATCACGAAGAAACTCCTGAGCGAAAAGCTGCAGGAGGCGGGCGGCGTCGAGGCCAACGTGGCGACCGGCTATCACGCCATCGAATTTCTGCTGTGGGGTCAGGATCTCAAC
>NZ_JBFUKD010000099.1:0-8499 GCF_056401005.1 Microvirga sp. P4_G7
CGAAGCGGCCTTCCTGGCGGATCGAATCTATTGCATGAGCGCGCGGCCGGGGCGGATCGTGGCCGAGCGACATGTGGATTTCGCACGCCCGCGCGACATCGACATCACATATACACCGGCCTTCAGCGCTGTGGTTCAAGAGTTGCGCGGCCACATCGCCCACGCTCGCACGGCGAGCTGATGAGCATGAACAAGAACCATCACCTTGCCCTGGCGCCGTGGATCTTTACGATCGGTTTTTTCGCACTGTGGGAGATCGCCTGCCGTGCCTTCGCGATATCGAGCTTCATCCTTCCCGCGCCCTCGACGATACTCGCGGCGATCTGGGAGTACCGTTCGCAACTCGCTTTCCACGCGATGCACACGCTGTGGATGACGCTGGCCGGCTTTTCGCTCGCCGTCGTGTTCGGCCTCGGGCTCGGCATGGCACTCGGCGCCTCGCGCCTCATCAATGCGGGCACCTATCCGCTGCTCGTCGGGTTCAACTCGGTGCCGAAAGTCGCGGTGGTGCCGATCCTGGTGTTCTGGTTCGGCGTCGGTTGGGTCCCGCCGGTCATGACGGCTTTTTTGATTTCTTTCTTTCCCATCGTCGTGAACGTAGCGACGGGCATCTCCACCGTCGAACCCGAGATGGAGGACGTTCTGCGCGCGCTCGGTGCCTCCAAGCGCGATATCATCCTGAAAGTCGGCTTGCCGCGGGCCATGCCGTATTTCTTCGGCTCGCTGAAAGTGGCGATCACGTTGGCCTATGTCGGTTCCGTGATCGGAGAGCAAAATGCATCGAATGTCGGTATCGGCAATCTTCTGACACGCGCGTCGGCGGCTTTCGAAGTGCCGCTCGTGTGGGCGGCGCTCGTCGTACTGGCGGTGCTCGGCGTCGCCATGTATGCGGTGACGGCTTCCGTCGAACGCTCCATGACCGGCTGGGCTCAGCGCTCACAGATGGCGACCTGAAACATCATCGCCTTAACGAGAGCGGGTTGTCCGACAGCGCAGCCGCATCGGGTTGATCGATGCTGGGTTTGTGGAGAAAGGCGTTCCAGAGAGTCTCGATGGCGCTGCGATCGAGATCATCGACGATGAAGACGATGCGGCTGCGGTGGTCGTCACTCGGCCAGTTCGGAAGGATCGCCGGAACATGCACGACGTGCTGGACGCCGTGAATGACCACGGGGTGATCAGGGTCCTCGGCAAGCGCCACCAGTCCTTTCACTCTCAGAAGCTTGGCTCCCTGCGACGAGCGCAATAGGTCGAGGAACATGTCGAGCGAGGCCTGCCGGATTGGCTCGTCGCTCGTCATGCAATACGCACGAATGCGTGTGTCGTGACGGTTCACATCGTGGTGATGGTGGCCATGCCCATGCTCCTGATGATGGTGGTCATGCTGATGTGCGTGACTCTCCCGCTCGGCCTTTTCCACCTCCTCCGCCTTCAGCCATTCGCGCACGTCGGCGATCTTGCCGTCGAGCGTGAAGAGCCCGCCCGTGACGATGGCCTCGACTGGAGCATCTGCAGACAAAATGCGCGCGCCGGGATTGAGAGCGTGCAGGCGCTCGCGCAGGTCGTCGAGCGCCGGCGTGTCCTCCACGAGATCCGTTTTTGCCAGGACGATCCGTTCGGCGATCGCAGCTTGCTTGAGAGCTTCGCGATGTCGGTCGAGCGTCGCCGAGCCGTTGACGGCGTCGATCACCGTCACCACGCCCTCGAGGGCATACCGCATCGACAGATAGGGATGATAGAGCACAGCATGGAGGATCGGCGCCGGGTCGGCGAGGCCCGTGGTCTCGATGATCACGCGGCGGAACGGAGCGATGCGACCGTTGTCGCGCTTGCGCAGCAGGTCTTCCAATGTGGCGATCAGATCACCGCGCACGGTGCAGCAAAGGCAACCGGCGGCGAGGAGAATCATGTCGTCGTCGACGGTCTCGACGAGCAGGTGATCGAGGCCGATTTCGCCGAACTCGTTGATGATCACGACCGTGTCTCTCAGTGCGGGATCCTGCACCATGCGGTTCAGCAGCGTCGTCTTACCTGCACCGAGAAAGCCCGTCAGGATCGTCAGGGGGAGGGGTGGCAAAGGGCCAGCGGGCCGGTCGGACATGAGTTCAATCCGTGGGTCAGTTTAATCCGTGGGGACGAGAGGCGCGGACCGGGTCCGCTCCAGATAGACATTGGCGATGATGGCCCCGAGCACAAGAGCGATGCCGACGACCTGGATCGCAGACAACGTCTCCCCCAGAACCGCGACAGAGGCGAGAGCCGACACCACCGGTTCGATGCAATAGGCAATTCCCGCCGCGGCGGCGGAAATGCGGGCGAGCGCCAGTACTTGACAGAGAAAGCCGATCAGGTAGCCGCCGATCGTCATGACCACGGCAAAGGGTGCGATGGCGAGGATCGTCGGCGATTCCAACAGTCCCGTCACCGCGCCGATGAGCAGAACTGTCGGCAGGACGATGAGGTGCACCCAGAAGACCTTCGCGACCGTTTCGGTCTTCGGGCAGCGGGCTGCCGCGAAGAACTGCGTCGCCGTGGCAATTCCGGCTCCGGCCGCAAGCGCTAGTCCGCGCCAGTCGAGATCCTCGAAGACCGGCCCGACGACCAACACCACGCCGATGAGCGAGAGCACGACGACGCCGATGAGCGAGGGTGTCAGGCGCGTGCCGTCGACGAAGGGACTCGCGAGGACGATCAGGGTCGGGTAGGCGTAGAAGATCACCGTCGCCAAGGTCACCGGAATGAAGGCGACGGAGGAGATGTAACAGAGGCCGACGAAGGCCGTGGCGATGCCGAGCACGAGAAGGGTTCGCCATTCCTCCCGTGCGGCGACGAGTGAGCGGCGGAGAAACAGCACTGCCGCGATCGTCAGGCCGAGCATCAGCAGCACGCGGTAGACTACGATCGTCGGCCCGTTGATCCMGGCGAGGGAGGCGACGCGGGCGTAGACGATATTGAGCCCGTAGAGCCCAGCTGACGCTAAGGCAAGAACGAGACCATCGGCAGGGGACGTGGATTTGGGCATCGCGGCGCTTCCGGCGGGGCGACACCGTTCGCGCGGATCACGTCGGATTGCAAGACCCGCACGGACACCGCGGCAGGAGCGACCACGCTCGGCAAGGAGAGATCAGCGATTCCAGGAAGACCCTCGGCGTCTCAGTTCTTGTTCGCGGCCGGCTTGTTCGCCGTCGGCTTGGCCTTCGCCGGAGCCGCGTCGGATTTCTGCGGCTTCGCCTTCGGATCGGTCGAAAGCTCGGCGTTGGCGCCCGTCTTGGCAGTGCCCTTCGCAGTCGCCCTGCCCGGATCGTTCACCGGCTTCAGCGAAACCGAAGCGCGCTTGCCGTCCTTCTTGGGCACGACCTTGGCGCCGTCGTTCTCGTCCGATGCCACGGCAGCGTCGTTGGTGCCGTTGTCGTCCTTGGTCGCGTCCTTGGCCTTGTCGTCTGCCGTGCGGACTTTTTTCTTCTGCTGCTTCTTGGCTTGTTGGGCCTTGGCGGCGGCCTCCTCGGCGGCGGCCTGCGCTGCGAGTTCGGCCTGGCTCGGCGGATTGAGACCGACCCAGACCTGGACCGGGTCGACGGCGGAGCGCGGACCGAGCGTCGTGCGCATCGGCTGACTGCCACCGGCAAACGCGAAGACGTTCGAGGACGCGAGAAGATTGGGGGTCGTGATATCGGATTCGGAGGCGACGGTGGTCTGGTCCTCTTCCTTCGGCATCGGCCCCTTCCGGTCGCAGATCACGGGGCGCATGTCCGGCGGGCTCTGGATGCTGGAAGCGGGCAGGCCCTGGAGAGAATAGTTGGAATTGCTGGTGGGGCTGTTGAAGCCGAGATCGAACAGCTCGGCCGCTTTCATCGTCCGCTCGTTCGCCGAGGGGGCGCCGAGAACGACGGTGATCAGATGACGTCCGTTGCGTGTGGCGCTCGCCACGACATTGAAGCCGGCCGAGCAGATAAAGCCGGTCTTCATGCCGTCCGCACCCGGATAGCGACCGATCAGACCGTTGGTGTTGCGCATGATGCGGCGGCCGAACTGGATGGCGCCGATATCGAAAAGGTCCTGGTAGTCGGGGAACTGCGTCAGCAGCGCACGGGCCAGCACCGCCATGTCGCGGGCCGAAGTCTGGTTGCGCTCGTCGGGCAAGCCGTGCGGGTTGGCGAAATGGCTCTCCTGCATTCCGAGCCAGCGGGCCTTGGCGTTCATCAGGGCGGCGAAGCCCTCGATGGATCCGCCCAGATTCTCGGCGATCGTCGCGGCGACGTCGTTCGCCGACTTGACCATGATGATCTTGAGCGCGTTGTCGAGGCGGATCTCGGTTCCGGGCCGGAATGCCATTTTTGACGGCGGCAACGCGGCGGCGGCTTCCGAGACGGTGAGAAGCTGATCCATCCGGACTTGGCCCGATTGAACGAGATCGAGGGCCACGTAGACCGTCATCAACTTGGTGATGGAAGCGGGATACCACGGGTCGGTGGCGCGGTCGGCATGGAGCACCCGGCCCGTTTCCAGCTCGACCACGAGGGATGGACTGCCGGCGAAAGCCGATCCATTGGCGAGCGCGACAACGGCGAGGGCTGTCAAACGAAGGGCTCGACTCATACCCATGCGGAACGACTCCATACCTGAATAGTCAGCGGAAGGTTCAAACGCCCCCGCTCGGCGAGCGGGTCTATTTTTAACGACAGAGACGGGGTTTGGCTAGCGTGCGACCGACCACGGACTTGTGCGTGCACCCTTTCTAAGGGATTCCATGGCAAGAGAATGGCACGAACAAGAGAATGGCACGCGCCGCCGGGTTGAGATCCTTTTCATGTTGATGTCGTTTCTCTGGGTTCCCATCACCCTCGTGGCCTCGGCCGCACAGACTGGCCGCAACGCGACGCAGCGCAAACTCACCGAAATGATAGGCACGGTGGGCGCGACCCAGGTCCGTTTTCTCTACGGGCTGCCTTTTGCGCTTGCGGGCCTTCTTCTGGTGCGTCTCGTGACTGGTGAGAGCATTCCGCAGCCGAGCGGCGCCTTTCTGGCCTACGTGGCCGGCGGAGCGGGTGTCCAGATTTTGGCGACTGCGCTGATGCTGTGGGCCATGCGGGAGCGCTCCTTTTCGGTCGTGACCGCCTACACGAAGACCGAGCCGGTTCAGGTGGCCCTCTTCGGATTGATTATTCTAGGCGACCATCTGACTCCCCTGATCGGTCTCGCGATCCTGATCGCGACCGCGGGAGTCGTGCTGATGTCGGTCAAGCCGGGGACGCATCTCTTCAGCGCCGGAATCCGTCCCGTGGTGGCGGGGATGGGCTCGGGAGCATTCTTTGCCCTCGCCGCAATCGGCTTTCGCGGTGCGATCCTGACGCTCGATGAAGGTTCTTTTCTCATGCGTGCGACCACCACCTTGGCTTGGAGCTTGGCGGTGCAGACCGCGATTCTCCTGGTCTGGCTCGGCCTTTTCGATCGCAGGGCGCTGGTGGCGAGCTTTGGCGTGTGGCGCACTTCCCTTGGGGCCGGCTTTCTCGGCGCGTTTGCGTCTCAGTTCTGGTTTCTCGGCTTCTCCCTGACGACGGCCGCGAATGTCCGCACGCTTGCTCTCGTCGAAATCCTCATGGCGCAAGCCGTCTCGCACCGCTTCCTGTCGCAGCGCACGTCGCGGCGCGAAATCATCGGAATGGTTCTCATCGTCGCCGGAGTGGGTCTTCTCCTCGCGGGACAGACTTGAGCTGGTCGATTGATGTGGCTTGCGGGTTGGCCGCGTTCCCGGTTAGAAGATATGCAATAATCTAACGAAACATGCGGAACTTGCCATGTCGGACGTCAAACATTCCTATCGGTCTGTTCAAGTGGGAGACCCGGCGCCGTGGTTCACGCAGGCCTGCGCCGGCAATCCGACATACCATTTCGACATGGCGGCGGGTCGCTACGTCGTCCTGTGTTTCTACGGCACTGCATCGGACGCGCCCGGAGCGGCTACGCTGAACGCCGTCCAGGACGCCGACCGCGGCCTTTTCGACGACGAAAAGATCGCCTTCTTCGGCGTCAGTGTTGATCCTTCCGACGAGAAGGAAGGTCGAGCCAAAGATCTGTTTCCCGGGATCCGCCATTTCCGGGACTACGACGGCTCGGCATCGAGGCTCTATGGAGCCTTGCCGGGGGACGCTCCATCAGGCCCGTCCGGTCTGCCGTTTCGACGCTTCTGGCTCGTGCTCAATCCGACCTTGCGTGTCCGCGCCGTGTTTCCTTTCCAGGAAGACGGAGGCGATCGCGATCAGGTCATGGCCTACCTTCGCAACCTGCCGCCCGTCGATCGTTTCGCCGGGTTCGAGATCCAGGCGCCGGTCCTGGTCATTCCCGACGTCTTCGAGCCTGGCTTCTGCAAGCATCTGATCGGCCTCTACGAGGAACATGGCGGCGAAGAATCGGGCTATATGCGTGAAGTCGACGGGAAGACCGTTGCGGTTCATGACGCCAGTCACAAACGGCGCAAGGATTTCACGATCGAGGATTCGGCGTTGATCCAACAGGTTCAACGGCGCGTCATGCGTCGGATCAATCCGGAGATTCAGCGCATTCATTGTTTCACGCCGACGCGGATGGAGCGCTACATCGTCTCCTGCTACGCCGCTGAGGACGGCGGTCATTTCCGCGCCCATCGCGACAACACCACGAAGGGCACCGCGCACCGCCGCTATGCGGTGTCGATCAATCTCAATGCCGAGTTCGAGGGCGGCGAGGTCAGCTTTCCGGAATTCGGACCGCGTGGTTTCAAGGCGCCGCCCGGCGGAGCGGTGGTGTTCTCCTGCTCGCTGTTGCACGCCGTCTCGAAGGTGACGGCGGGTCGTCGATTCGCGTTTCTTCCGTTTCTCTACGACGACGAAGCCGCGCGGATCCGCGAGCAGAACAACGCCCATCTCGGCGAGGGCGTCGCCGCCTATCAGGCTTGAACGGCCGCGCGATTCAGCTTTCTCAGGGGTCGATCCAAGCGATCGATGATCTGCGCCTGAGGCTTCGCTTCGCCGGTAGGCGAGGGCTTTCTCCTCGATAGGACGAAAGGAACTGTAGGTCGGCCCCTGGCCGACCATCGCAGAGGCATTGTCGCGCCGCCCAGCGTGTCGGGACGCCGACACTCTGGCGTTTTCGATGATGCACACGGCGTCCTGTTGGCAGCGGAGGAACGATCWTGTTACGATATGATATATCGTTATAAATGAGATCGTGATGCCCCTGACCTTGACCCTGCACTCCTTCCACCGCGTCGGCACCGGCGACATCACGACCAGGATCTCCGCCGACGGTACTCAAAGCGGCGATAGTTTCGGATCTCGGATCACGCCCGATGGCCGTTCTGTGGTGTTCGAAAGCAAGGCTCGCCTGACGCCGGATGACAACGACAATCGGTATGACGCCTATCTACGAGACCTCGCGACCGGCGCATTCACGCGGCTCTCAGTCGACGGCCCCCAGGCCGGCGGCAGCGGCAGCGGCGGTGTTCAAATCACTCCGGACAGACGTTATGCAGTGTTCTCTAGCTCCGCTAGCCTGACCGCGGACGATACTAATAATCTACTCGACGTTTACCTGAAGGACCTTGCGAGCGGCGCGCTCACCCGTGTCTCCGCCGGTGGCAACCTCCCCGGCGACAGCTACAGTGCCCAGATCACGCCTGACGGACGTTTCGTGGTGTTCAAAAGTTCTGCCGGTCTGGCCCCCGATGACACCGACGATGTCTCCGACATCTATCTGAAAGACCTCACGACCGGCGCGCTGACCCGTGTCTCCGCCGCCGGCACCCCGGCCGGGAACAGCCACGACCCCCAGATCACGCCGGACGGTCGCTTCGTGGTGTTCAGAAGCTACGCCGGTCTGACCCCCGGCGATACTGACGATCGCTCCGACATCTACCTCAAGGATCTAACGACGGGCGCGCTGAGCCGCCTCTCCGCCGGCGTCACCCCGGCCAGCAATAGCTTCAATCCCCAGATCACGCCGGACGGGCGTCATGTGGTTTTCACAAGCGAGACCCGCCTGACCGCCGACGATACCAATGACCTTCACGACGTTTACCTGAAGGACCTCGCGACCGGCGCCTTCACCCTCCTCTCCGCCGGCGGAGCCCAACCCGGCAACAGTTATGTCCCTCAGATCACGCCGGACGGGCGCTCCTTGGTGTTTGCGAGCGATGGCCGCCTGACCGCCGACGACACCGATGATTCTTTCGACATCTATCTGAAAGACCTTACGAGCGGCGCGTTCACTCGCCTCTCGACTGGCAGCACTCTGCCGGAGGACAGCTTCAGCCCCCAGATCACACCTGACGGTCGCTCCGTGGTCTTCGAGACCTATGCCCGCCTGACTGCCGACGACACCAACAACCGTTCCGACATCTACAAGGTCGACACGGCTTACGCCCTCAATCGCCAAGCCATTGCCGAGGGGCGCTGTGTGGACGCGAAGCTCGGCGTCGGGGCGGCCGCGAAGGTCGAGGTGGCGTGGGGCGACGGGACGAGCGGC
>NZ_JBFUKD010000100.1:0-8450 GCF_056401005.1 Microvirga sp. P4_G7
ACAATCCTCGCGTCGGCGCAGCGGCCTTGAAGCCGCCGTTTGGTCGGACGCGCATTATCTAGAAGAGTTATAAACTGAGCAAGGGAATTTCTTGTTGCACGTCGTGGTCGGCAACGGGCTTTGCCGCTGAAAGTGGGCAGCATCCGCGGCTGCAAGTGGCCTGTTCGCTCGCTACGCTCAGCGCCTGATCCATGATCGCGCGAATGGTTCTGGCGCAACGCCCGCAATTGGGGCTGCAACCAAGGCAGCGATAGACCTGCGCCGCTGTGCGCGGACAATCAGGACCCGGCGTCAGACAAGCTTTGACATCGCCGTCTGAGAGGATGTTGCAAGAACAAACGATCATGGAGAGTAGTTTAGAACTCTTAAAAACTATAGATCTATCAGAGACTTAGCGAATTTTTCAGCCGCTGCCAAGGCTCGCGGTTGCGCCGGGTTGTCGCGGCCTCACGGGAGCCGGCGGAACAAGCCCGGGTAATCGAGCACGAAGCCGTCTTCATCGACTGGGAGGTCGGCGGTGAAGTCGTGCGACGGGCTCTCGAATCGAAACAGCGCACCGGGTTCGATCGCCGTGTAGCGTTGTTCACGGGGCGAGGTTTTCAGCTCCGGGACGTCCACGTAGCAGAGCCGGATGTCGACCGTTTCGCCGCGTTTGGGGGCGAGCCGCCTGATCGGCAAGGTGTTGGTGAGCGGTGTCGCCTGGATGTCGATATCGATACAACCCTGCAGGTCCTCCCGCTCGGTTCCGTTTTCCCACCAGGTGCCTTGGCCATTGGATTCGAGATGCAGGCCGCGTCCTGCCGCCGTCTTGAGGCGCGCCTCACGGATCCGCCAATCGGAATCGATGGAAAGGCGGTAGGCGAGGGCGAATTTCGCATCGTCCGATCGGCCGATCACCATGCCCGCCACGTCGATCCCGCCATCCGCCGGCGAAATCTCGACGTGCTCCAGCCCGGCGTCGGAACTTTCCCAGGCAGCCCAGCGAAGGGTGCGGAAGATGAAGGAGGACGGCATCGGCTCCGCCTATTCTCGCACCACGATGATATGGAGCCGCCGCGGACCATGGGCGCCGAGCAACATCGTCTGCTCGATGTCGCCCGAGCGCGAGGGACCGGTGATCCAATTGACGGTACGGGGCATGCCGCTCTTGCCGAAGGCGAACCGGATCTTGGTCCAGACCGCCTCGTAATCGCCGGCGATGTCCTTCTCGGACACGATGACGATATGATTGTCGGGCAGGAAGTTGAGGGTCGAGGGATTCTCCGGTCCCGAGATCATCACGAGCGAACCGGTTTCGGCGACCCCGCCGAACGCGTGGCTGACCGCGTTCAGATCGCCGCCGCTGCTGACTCCCTCCGATACTTCAAGAGCCGTATCGCTCCACGGCATCGCCTTCAGGCGCAGATCCTGGCCCATGCGCAGGGTCGCAGGGAGATTGTGATCGCGCAGGAAGGCCGCAATCGTCTGCGGAACGTCGGCCGGCGACGCGACTTCGGTCACCGTGGCGAGTGCCGCCTCGGCCTGGGTCGAGAACACGGTGAGTCGTTTATCGCCGGGGACCTGGCCACGGGCAGGAATCACGCCCTTGGGCGCTCGCTCGATCCGCTCGGCGGCGATCTGCGCGCGGATGCTTTCGCGCCCGGTCACCCCGAGGGAGCGGCGGATATTGCCGAGGATATCGTCCCGCGCACTCATGCGCCGCCCTTTCTGGACTGTCTCTCCCGTTTCCAGCGAGCCTGGAAGGTGTCGCCCTGCGGGGCCGGGAAGTCGCGCCCCTTGGTCCACCCTTTCGCGAAGGGAAGCCACGAAAAGCGCCCTGATTTGCGCCCTGCCAAGGCAAGGGACGCCATGGCGGCGCGAGTTGCCAGGCGATACAGCGCAGGCCTCTTGGCGAAAAAGCCCCAAAAGGCGAGGCCGGACCGAACTGTCGCCGGCGTCAAATGCCGCTCGAATTCCCGCTCGCGCCAGTGACGCATCAGTTTGGGGAGCGGAATACGCACCGGGCAGACGCTCTCGCACCGGCCACAGAACGTCGATGCATTGGGAAGATGGCCGGCCTGATCGACGCCGATCAGCGAGGGCGTCAAAACCGCCCCCATGGGGCCGGGATAGACCCAGCCGTAAGCATGCCCACCAACGGCATGATAGACCGGGCAATGATTCATGCAGGCGCCGCAGCGGATGCAGCGGAGCATCTCTTCGAAACTGGTGCCGAGCATGGCCGAGCGCCCGTTGTCGACCAGCACGACGTGATAGTTTTCCGGACCGTCGAGATCCTCCTGCCGCCGCGGTCCGGTGGAGAACGTCGTATACACGGAAATGTCCTGGCCCGTCGCCGAGCGCGCGAGGACCCGCAGGATCTGGCTCACATCCTCCAGGGTCGGGACGACCTTCTCGATAGAGGCCAGGACGATATGGGTCTTGGGCAGCATCTGGGTCAGATCACCATTGCCTTCGTTGGTGACGATGACGGACGTGCCCGTCTCGGCGATCAGGAAGTTGGCGCCCGTGATGCCGACGTCCGCCGTCAGAAAGCGTTGGCGCAGAATGCTGCGCGCTTCGGTCAAAAGCTGCACCGGCTGGGAGAGATCGCGCTTGGGATCGAGGTCCTTGTGCAGCCGGCGGAAATCCTGCTCCACCTGCGTGGCGTTCAGGTGTACGGCCGGCGCGATGATGTGGCTCGGCATCTCGTGCCGCAGCTGAATGATGTACTCGCCCAGATCCGTTTCCACAGGCGTGATGCCGTGTGCCTCGAGGTGGGCGTTGACCTCGATCTCCTCGGAGATCATCGACTTGCCCTTGGTGACGGTCCGCGCGTTCACCTGCCTGCATAATGCGAGAACGATCTCGCGGGCTTCCTTCGCGTCCCGCGCGAAATGAACGTGGCCGCCGGCGGCCTTCACCTTCTGCTCGTAGGTCTCGAGATAGAGGTCGAGATGGCGCAGCGTATGGTTCTTGATGTCCCGCGCCGAGTCGCGCAGATCCTCGAATTCGGGCAGCTTGCCGACTGCCTTCAACCGTTTGTCGATGAAGCCTTGCTTGACGTTTCCCAAGGCCTTTTGCAGCTGCGTATCGTGCAGCGCCCGTTCGGCGTTCCGCTTGAAATTGGGGGAGGTGGAATGGACCGTCATCAGGTTTTTTCCTTCCCGTCACGAATCCAAGCGGCGTAAGGCGGATGCTTGTCTTTCATGTCGTCGAAGAGCCAGACCATGCGATCGCAGAACCACATTTTCGCAAACCACGCGACAAGGCCGCCGGACACGGTCAGGAGCAAGTCGTTCATGACGGCACCGACAATCGCCACGATGAAGCCGATTGCGGATATGCCGATCAGGATGTGCGCGACCTTTACATGATGGCTCGGGACCGGAACGGTCTTGCGATTCATCGAGACGCGTTCGCCAAAGGTGACCTTGGCACTCCAGGTGTCGGTCGATGCAGGGGGCGGAAAAAGGCGCGGGTTGAACCAGAGCCAGAGCATCACGAGCGCGATGGGAACGACGACCCAAATTCCCAGCCAGACATGGCTCCAGATCGCCAGAAGCAGGATCGGCAGAGACGCGATCCGGGTCCAGACGCTCCACGGGTTCGCATGCCGCTCCCATGCCTTGTCGTCCATCTTGAACAGTTGCGCCGTCGCGTTGGCATGGTCGGTCACGGTGTGGATTTCCTTTCGGCGCCGATCGGTGGTTCGTCGGTCATCCCGGCGAGGACTTCCGCAACGTGGCGAACCGCGATGGATTTCCCGTCGCGCGTCAGTTTGCCGGCCATGTTCATCAGGCATCCGAGATCGCCCGCGAGCAGGGTCGGCGCGCCGGCGGCTTCAATGTTCTTTTCCTTCGCCGTAACGATCGCGTCGGAGATATCGCCATACTTGACGGCAAAAGTGCCGCCGAAACCGCAACAGACGTCGCTCTCGTTCATCTCGACGAGTTTCAGACCGGCAACGCTCGCCAGCAATCGGCGCGGTTGCGTCTGGACTCCGAGTTCGCGCAAGCCGGCGCAGGAATCGTGGTAGGTGGCGGTGCCCTCGAAGGTCGCGTCGACTTTGGTCACGCCGAGGACGTCCACGAGGAAACTCGTCAGCTCGTAGGTCCGCGAGGCGAGTTCATCGACCTCCCGGCGCCAATTGGGGTCGTCGGCGAAAAGCTCCGGATAATGCGTCTTGATCATGCCCCCGCACGATCCCGACGGCACGACGACGTACTCGTATCCGCGAAAAGCTTCGATGACCTGCTCGGCGAGGGCGCGCGTCGTGGCGCGATCCCCCGAATTGTACGCCGGCTGACCGCAACAGGTTTGCACCGGAACATCCACATGACACCCGGCATCCTCGAGGAGTTTTACCGCGGCAAAGCCGATGGAGGGCCGCATCAAGTCGACGAGGCAGGTCACGAAGAGGCCGACGCGGGGAGTTCGAGGGTGTTGAGACACGCAGAAGATCCTGGCTAGCGATGACCGTGCGGGTCAATTCGTCTTTTGACCGTTGGCGTTGAATTGTTTGAGGTAGGCCAAGAGATCGTTGACCTTCCTTTCGTCTTTGACCCCCACATAGATCATTTTCGTGCCCGGGATCTTCTTGCGCGGGTCTTGAATGTAATCTCGAAACGTCGCTTCGTCCCAGACCAAATGCGATTCTTTGTTGGCGACCGAGTAGCTGTAGCCTTCGTAGCTTCCCGCGGGACGCCCGATCACGCCGTTGAGCACCGGCCCGACGGTGTTCTTGGCGCCTTCCCCGATCTGGTGGCAGGCCTTGCATTGCATGAAGACCTTTTCGCCTGCCGCAACGTCCTGGGCCTCGGCTGAACCGAACCCGGCAACGACGAAAGCGGCTGAGAGGGCGAATAGACGCATCTTACGGGGCTCCTGACCTCGACGGAAAAAACTATCTTAGAGGCATTCTACAATGTTGGAAAAGCGGCAGGGAAGGCTCGTGCACGATCCGCCGCCGCGGGACCGGTTCGGCGGGGGGCACGCAACCTTCCCAAGATAGAGCGTGATCAGGCGCAAAACCGCATTCCACTTTTGCTGATCACGCTCTAGAACCTAAAGCGGGACGAGATCGCCGAAAGCAACCGTTCTTTGAGGGAGACGCCATGGGAATCGCATTTCCGCAGCCGGACGAGGCCATCCTCGCGCGCCGTGAGGAAATCCTTCGCGGACTTGCCGGTCTGGTCGCACCCGAAGCGCTGATCACGACGCGGGACGAGCGTCGGGCGTTCGAGACGGATGGACTGACCGCGTATCGCCAGGTTCCGCTGGCGGTGGTGCTGCCGTCATCGACGGCCGAAGTCGCCGCGATCATGCGCTATTGCAATGAGAACGGCGTGAAAGTCGTGCCTCGCGGAGCCGGTACGTCCCTTTGCGGCGGTGCGATCCCGCAAGAAGACGCCATCGTGCTCGGCGTCGCCAAGATGAACCGCGTACTCCACATCGATTTCGCCAACCGGGCGGCGCAGGTGGAAGCCGGCATCACCAATCTCGCCATCAGCCAGGCGGTTTCCTACGAAGGATTTTTCTACGCACCCGACCCCTCGAGCCAGCTCGCCTGTACGATCGCGGGCAACATCGCCATGAATTCCGGTGGCGCRCATTGTCTCAAATACGGCGTCACCACCAACAATCTGCTCGGCGTGACGATGGTGCTTCTCGACGGAACCATCGTGACCTTCGGCGGGGATCATCTCGACAGTGCCGGTTACGATCTGCTCGGCCTGATCACCGGTTCGGAGGGACAACTCGGCATCGTCACGGAGGCGGTGGTGCGCATTCTGCGTAGCGCCGAGGGCGCGCGTCCGGCTCTATTCGGCTTCGAACGCGTCGAAGACGCGGGCGCCTGCGTCGCCGCCATCATCGGCGCCGGCATCATCCCCGTCGCTCTGGAATACATGGACCGCCCGGCCATCAAGATCTGCGAAGCGTTCGCCCATGCGGGATATCCGCTCGACGTCGAGGCGATGCTGATCGTCGAAGTCGAGGGCTCAGACACCGAGATCGACGATATGCTCCGGCGAATCGTCGCGATCGCGGAACCCTTCAAGCCAAAGACCGTGAAGGTATCGCAGTCGGAAGCCGAGAGCGCGGCGATCTGGAAAGGCCGCAAATCCGCATTCGGAGCGACCGGCCGTGTCGCCGACTACATCTGCATGGACGGTACGATCCCGACGGGGCAACTCCCCTATGTGCTCAAGCGGATCGATGAAATCGCCAAATCACAGGGCCTCGGCGTCGCGAACGTGTTTCATGCCGGAGACGGCAATCTGCATCCGCTCGTGATGTTCGACACAAGCAAGCCCGGCGAGATGGAAAAGGCCGAGCATGTGGGAGAGGAAATCTTGAAGTTGTGCGTCGAAGTCGGAGGATGCCTGACGGGAGAACACGGCGTCGGGATCGAAAAGCGTGATCTGATGACGTTTCAGTTCAACGACGTCGACCTCGTTCAGCAGATGCGTGTCCGCGCGATCTTCGATCCGCATTGGTTGCTCAACCCGGCAAAAGTCTTCCCTCTCGAGGGGAGGTTCGGCGCGTGACTGTTCAAACGCCCCGCGACGAACAAGACGCGGCAACGATGATTGCCGAAGCCTTCGGCAAGAAGCAGACTCTCCGCATCGCGGGACAGGATACCAAGGCGAAACTCGGACGTCCRACGACGCCGGACGCGGTGCTCTCGACCGCGGCGTTGAGTGGAATTTCGCTCTATGAGCCGGCGGAGCTCGTGATCGCCGCTCATGCCGGGACGCCGGTGTCGTCCATTGTCGAGACGCTTTCCGCGAACGGACAGGAATTGCCGTTCGAGCCTATGGATTACGGCCCGCTGCTCGAGACGCGAGGCGATCCGACGATCGGCGCGGTGGCCGCACTCAATCTGTCCGGTCCGCGAC
Source organism: Microvirga sp. P4_G7 (assembly GCF_056401005.1). Lineage (NCBI taxonomy): Bacteria > Pseudomonadati > Pseudomonadota > Alphaproteobacteria > Hyphomicrobiales > Methylobacteriaceae > Microvirga > Microvirga sp. P4_G7. Next base: position 6,882 of record NZ_JBFUKD010000100.1, read on the forward strand.
GCATCATGGTGGGCGCGGCACGCGACAGTCTGATCGGCGTCCGGTTCGTCAACGGACGCGGCGAGGTCGTAAAATCGGGTGGGCGCGTCATGAAAAACGTCACCGGCCTCGATCTCGTAAAGCTGCTCGCTGGGTCGTGGGGTACGCTCGGCGTGCTGACCGAAGTGACGTTCAAAGTTCTCCCAAAACGCGAGCGGATGGCGACCCTCGTGCTGCGCGGCCTCGACGACAGGCGCGCCATCGACGCTCTCTCCAATGCTCTCGGGTCTCCGTTCGACATCACGGGCGCGGCGCATCTTCCGGCGGCGGACCTGCAGGGCGCGCGTACGCTGATCCGGCTCGAAGGGTTTTCGGTCTCGGTCGACTACAGGCTCACGGAGCTGCGCCGACTCATGAAGCATTTCGACGCCGGCGACATCCTTGAAGGGAAGGCCGCGGAAGCGACCTGGGCATCCGTTCGCGATGCGACTTTCATGCTCGACCGGAGCGACCATGCGATTTGGCGCATTTCGACGGCGCCGACGCGCGGACCGGATATCGCCGCCCATGTGGCCAAAGCCCGCGAGGCGCGCTGGTTCTACGATTGGGGCGGCGGCCTTTTGTGGGTTTCGACGCCGACGAAGGGCGATGCCGGAGCGGGCCTGATCCGCGAGGCGACACGGACCTTCGGCGGCCACGCGACCCTGATCAAGGCCCCTGAGGCGGTGCGCGCGTCGGTGGACGTGCTCGAACCGCAGTCCGATGCCTTGATGGACCTTTCACGCGGCATCAAGGCGTCGTTCGACCCGGCCGGGATTCTCAATCCTGGCCGTATGTATGCGGGAGTTTAGGATGGCGGGCACTGCCACGATCGGGAAGAACGAGAGCGGAACCGACTGGCGAGCGATCGCGCTCTACGGCGGAATCGCCTTCGGGCTCGTCGCGCTGACGGCCGTCATTCTTTTGTCGATGGGTCGCGTTCCCATCTGCAAGTGCGGCGAAATCAAGCTTTGGCACGGCGTCGTGAAAAGCTCCGAGAACTCGCAGCATCTGAGCGATTGGTATACGTTCTCCCACATCATCCACGGATTCCTGTTCTACGCCGGCGCGTGGCTGATCGGGCGCATCGCCGGACGCCCGATTCCGCTCGGAATCGCGTTCCTGTTGGCCGTCGGCATCGAATGCGCGTGGGAAATCGCCGAGAACAGCTCGGTCATCATCGAGCGCTATCGCGCCACCACCATCGCGCTCGATTATTTTGGCGACAGCGTCATCAACTCGGTGTCCGACATCATCGCGATGATGATAGGCTTCTGGCTCGCTTGGTATTGGCCTGTCTGGCTGACGGTGCTTGCCGCAATCGTCATGGAAGTCGGTGTGGGGTACATGATCCGCGACAATCTTCTTCTCAACGTCATCATGCTGATCCATCCGGTCGCGGCGATCGACCATTGGCAATCGGCGGTTTGAGCGGTCACGATGCAGACGAATTTTGCGCCCGAATTGTTGAAAGAACCGGCAATGGCGAGTTCGGAGAAAATTCTCCGAACCTGCGTCCATTGCGGATTTTGCACCGCGACCTGCCCGACC
>NZ_JBFUKD010000101.1:0-8372 GCF_056401005.1 Microvirga sp. P4_G7
GCCCATGGCCTCGAACGCGCGGCGCCCTTCCTGATCGATGCCGATGCAACGCCCAACCCCGGCGGTTGGCCGAGGGGTGGGCAGACGCGGCTCAACTTGCCCAACGACCACCTGCAATATGYGTTCACGTGGTTCGGGATCGCCCTCACGCTCATCGGCGTGTTCGGCGCGTTTGCCTGGCGGCGTTTGAAGGCGGCCGGTCAGCCCAGCTGAAACAAAACGAAGAAGCCGAAGCCGAGGATGATCAATCCGGCGCTGACGATCTTGGCCACGAAGAGTGGTTTTAGGAGACTATGCGTCTCCGCGGCATGCTCGGCTCTCTCGGCCGGCGTCATCTTCTCCCGCGCAGACGCTTGCTCCGCGTAGAGCGACGTCGTCATCGGATGACCGACCGCGCCGTCGCGCTCGAGCTCGATGCGCTGCGCCACGAAGCCGATCAGCAATCCCAGGACACCGAGGCCGAGAAACCCGGCAACGAGAAAGATCACGAAACAGGCGCCGAGCAGGGTTCCGGCGACAACCGGAAGCAGAAGCCAGTCGATCCGCGTCATCCGCATGTCGCCGCTCCAGATCGGAATTCACGGCGAGTCTAACCGGATGGCCACCGTCCGGACAGGAGAATATCCTCCGGGCTCATCCCGAGGAGTGCCACAAACTCACAGCTTCATCCTGAGGAGCGACGTAAACCCATAGCCTCATCCTGAGGGGCGACGCAGTCGCGTCTCGAAGGACGAGGCGTCTCCAGCGATCTCTGGACCCTCCTTCGAGACGCCGCTTCGCGGCTCCTCAGGATGAGGGTGGCGGGCACGCGGCAACGGCACCTCTGGATAAGGCGCAACGTACTCGCCCCCGAGCGCGCCTCGCTCTGCGACCGGTTGCGGCTTGCCGTCACCGGTCGGGGCTCCTAATGTCCGGCAAAATTCGAGGAGATCGACCTTTGCTCCATGTCTCGACCCGCGGCGAAGCACCCGCGCTCGGCTTTGCCGATGCCCTTCTGGCTGGATTGGCCCACGACGGCGGCCTCTATGTGCCGGAGAGCTGGCCGACGCTGACGAAAGGGGCGATCGAAGGTTTTGCCGGCCGGTCGTACGCGGACGTCGCCAAGGCGGTGCTTTCGCCCCTCATCGATGGCGATATTCCGCCGGACGCGTTCTCCCGTATGGTCGACGAAGCCTACGCGACGTTTCGGCATCCGGCCGTCTGCCCTCTCAACCAGATCGGCGACAATCTCTTCGTCCTCGAGCTGTTCCACGGCCCCACCCTCGCCTTCAAGGACGTGGCGATGCAGTTGCTCGGACGGCTGATGGATCATGTACTCAAGGCCCGCGGAGCCCGGGCGACCATTGTCGGCGCGACCTCGGGAGATACGGGCAGTGCCGCGGTCGAGGCGTTCAAGGGTCTCGATCAGGTCGATATCTTCATTCTTTACCCGCATGGCCGAGTCTCGGATGTCCAGCGGCGGCAGATGACGACCGTGGGTTCCCCCAACGTGCATGCCATTGCCGTCGAGGGCACGTTCGATGATTGCCAGAACATGGTGAAAGGCCTGTTCGGCAACGCGCGGTTTCGCGACGAGCTGCTATTGTCCGGCGTGAACTCCATCAATTGGGCCCGTGTCGCCGCGCAGGCGGTCTATTACTTCACATCGGCGGTTTCGCTCGGCGGCCCGCATCGTCCGGTGTCGTTCTCCGTTCCGACCGGAAATTTCGGCGACATCCTGGCCGGCTGGGTCGCCAAGTCGATGGGGCTGCCGATCGAGCGCCTGATGATCGGCACCAACGCCAACGACATTCTCGTGCGCGCCCTTCATTCCGGCTCCTACGAGAKCAAGGGCGTGCAGCCGACGGCGTCGCCGTCGATGGACATCCAGATCTCTTCGAACTTCGAACGCCTGTTGTTCGAAGCCTATGGTCGCGATGCAACATCGGTTCGCCAGTTGATGGCCAATCTGGCGCAGTCGCGCGCGTTCACCATCGCCGACCAGCCGCTGGCGCGGATTCGCAGCGAATTCTCGGCGACGACCGTCAACGAGAGCGATGTGGCGCAAGAGATGGCGCGCACTTATCGGGACACGGGCTACGTCCTCGATCCGCACACCGCTGTCGGCACGCGTGCCGCGCGCGAGCTTCTGAGCGAGCGTCCCGAAGTCCCTGTCGTGGCGCTCTCCACTGCCCACCCGGCGAAATTCCCGGACGCGGTCGAAAAGGCGACAGGCGTGCGACCGGCATTGCCGGACCATCTCGCCGACCTGATGGAACGGGACGAGCATTTTTCGGTGCTGCCGAACGATCAGGGCGCCGTCGAACGCTTTGTCCGGGACCGGGCCCGCGCCGTGCGTGGCGTCGCCGCATGAACCAGCATTTCGTCCGCGAGTCGCAGATCGACATCACACGGCTCGACAACGGCTTCACCGTCGCGACCGAGCGGATGCCGGAGATCGCCACCGCAACGCTCGGCGTCTGGGTCGCCACCGGATCGCGCCACGAGCTCGCGCATGAGCATGGCCTGTCGCATTTCATCGAGCACATGGCGTTCAAGGGAACGTCGCGGCGCTCGGCCCGGCAGATCGCGGAAGACATCGAGAATGTCGGGGGCGACATCAACGCCGCGACGAGCATCGAGTTTACGAGCTACACCGCGCGCGTTCTCGGCGAAAACATGGATGTCGCGCTCGACGTGATCGGCGACATCCTGATCCATTCGGCGTTCGACACGGCGGAGATCGCGCGGGAGAAGGGCGTCATCCTGCAGGAGCACGCCGCTGTCGAAGATACGCCCGACGACCTAGTCTATGATGCGTTCATGGAAACGGCCTTCGCGCGGCAGCCGATGGGGCGGCCGATTCTCGGCACGCCCGACACGATCCGCAGTTTCGACGAGGCCACGATCCGCAAGTTTCTCGCGCGCGAATATGCGCCCGGAAAGATGGTGCTGGCCGCCGCCGGAAACGTCGATCACGCGAAGATCGTCGACGCGGCTCAGGCCTTCTTCGGAGCGATGCCGGCCGTCGAACCGCGAAGCCCTGAGACGGGTCTCTACACCGGCGGCGAACGGCGCATCGCGCGCAAGCTCGAACAGGCCAATCTCGTGATCGGTCTGCCGGGCCTGTCGATCCGCGATCCGGGGTACTACGCCGCGCATCTCTTCGCCCACATTCTCGGTGGCGGCCTGACGTCGCGACTGTGGCACGAGGTTCGCGAGACACGTGGCCTCGCCTATTCCATCGATGCCTTCCACTGGCCCTTCTCCGATTGCGGCCTGTTCGGGATCGGCGCCGGAACCGCGGGCTCCGATGTCGCCAACCTGATCGACGTCACCCTTGCCTGCACCCGCGAAGCTGCGGCCGAAATCACCGAAATCGAGCTCAATCGCGCCAAGGCGCAGATGAAGGTCGCCCTGCTCGCGGCGCTGGAAAGCCCCGGCGGACGGATCGAGCGCGTCGCCCGGCAGCTTCTCGCCTGGGGTCGGGTCGTGCCGAGCAACGAGATCATCGGCAAGGTCGACGTGATCACCGTCGACCAGGTCCGGGAAGCTGGGTACAGGCTTCTCCAAGGGGCCCCGACCGTCTCGGCCGTCGGCCCTATCAAGGGTCTGCCGTCGTTGGATGTCATCGGCAACGCGTTGAGGGCCTGAGGGCGCGCGCCCGGTGCGTCCTATTCCCGCCGCAAAGAGGGATCATGGCCGCGGTTCGCCTTCCCTTCCTGTGAGTCCTGCGGACAAGTCGGGTCAAATGCCTCCTCTGCCTTGCCCTCAGGCCATCCGGCCGATACCAATCCTGGCTCCATTCGTACAAAGCGGACGAAAGACCGAAGCGTTGCGGATCGTCTCTTTCGCCTTAACGATTTTCCTGGCGACTTTCCTGTGCCTGTCCTGGCCTTCGGCCGGCTGGGCCGTGGAATCCGTGCGCGTGGACCAGGACACCAAGGCCATCGACCTGACGCCGATGATCGAGCGCTATCGCTCGGACGGCGACGAAATCCGTATTTCCACCGCTCCAGGCCGCGACGGCATCGTCCGGCGCATCGCCGTGAAGGCTCGCGAAGCCGGCACGCGGCCGGACTGGATCGTCTTCGCGCTCACCAACGATTCCGACGAACAGGTCGACCGTCTTCTGGTGGCGCCGCATTTCCGGCTCACCGATTCCGGCGTGATCTGGCCCGATCTCGGCTCCTCCCGCATCGCCGCGGTGACGGCGAGCCAGGGCATCCGGCCCGAGCGCGACGACAGCCCGGATGCGGACGTTTTTCTCATTACGCTCGATCCCGGCACCACCGTCACGTTCGTTGCGGAGCTTCATTCCGGCGAGCTGCCGCAGCTCCAGCTGTGGGACGGCGAGGCCTACAAGGAGCGCGTCAACGGCCTGACGCTCTACAAGGGCATCATCATCGGCATCGCCGGGCTCCTGGCGCTGTTCCTGACCATCGTCTTCGTGGTCAAGGGCGCCCTCATCTTCCCGGCGGCCGCCGCCCTCGCCTGGGCGGTGCTCGCCTATTCCTGCATCGATTTCGRCTTCTTCCAGCGAATATTCCCGATTACGGAGGCGGCCGAGCGGGTCTATCGCGCGGGCGCCGAGGCGGTGCTGGCGGCGACGCTCCTCGTCTTCCTGTTCGCCTATCTCAACCTCAATCGCTGGCACGTGCGCTACAGCCACGTGACGGCCTTCTGGCTGACCTTTCTGGGCGCGCTGATCGGGCTCGCGATCTTCGACCCGCCGGTCGCCTCCGGCGTCGCCCGCATCTCCATCGTCGCGGTCGCCGGCATTGGATTCGTGTTGGTGATCCACCTCGCGACGCACGGCTACGACCGGGCGATCATGCTCGTGCCGACCTGGCTCCTGCTCATCGCCTGGGTGACGGCGGGTGGCTTCACGGTCATGGGAACGCTGACGGCGGACCTCGTGCCTCCGGCCCTGATCGGCGGGCTCGTGCTGATCGTGATGCTGATCGGCTTCACGGTGATGCAACACGCATTCTCCGGTGGAGCGTTCGCCCACGGCATGGTGAGCGACACCGAGCGCCGGGCCCTGGCGCTCTCGGGCGCCGGCGACGCGGTGTTCGATTGGGACGTCGTGTCCGACAAGGTCTTCGTCAGCCACGAGATCGAGCATCAGCTTGGACTGAAGAGTGGCGCGCTGGCGGGTCCCGCTGCGGCATGGCTAGACCTCGTTCATCCGTTCGACCGGGATCGCTACCGCGCGGCGCTCGATGCCGTCATCGAGCAGCGGCGCGGCCGGCTCTCGCAGGATTTCCGCCTGCGGTCCTCATCGGGATCGCATGTCTGGTACCGCCTCAAGGCGCGCCCGATCGTCGGCACGGACGGCGAGGTCATCCGCATCGTCGGAACGCTCACCGACGTCACCGACGCGCGCACATCCGAGGAGCGGCTTCTGTACGATGCCGTCCACGACAACCTCACCAGCCTTCCGAACAGGCAGTTGCTGTACGATCGCCTGGAAGCCGCACTGACGTTCGCGAGTCAGGACAGCAACCTGCGGCCGACGGTCCTCGTCATCGATCTCGACAAGTTCAAGCAGACCAACGATTCCGTGGGGCATTCGGCGGGCGACTCGATTCTCCTGACGCTCTCGCGGCGTCTGGGCCGGCTGCTGCGTCCGCAGGATACGCTCGCCCGCGTCTCCGGCGACGAGTTCGCGATCATCCTTCTGTCCGAGCGCGAGCCCGACCGCATCATCGCATTCGCCGAGATGGTGCGCCGGACCCTGACCACGCCAATCACCTATGCCGAGCGCGAAATTTTCCTGACCGCCTCCATCGGTCTGGTCCTGCATGATCCGCAGAGCGCGGCACGGCGAGAAGAGGTCATCCGCAACGCGGAAATCGCCGTAGCCTATGCCAAGCGCCAGGGTGGCGATCGGATCGAAGTGTTCCGGCCGACCATGCGCTCGGATCGCAGCGACCGTTTCACCCTGGAAATGGATCTGCGTCACGCTATCGGCCGCAACGAAATGAAAGTGTTGTTCAAGCCCATCGTTCGGCTTGAGGACCGCACCATCGCCGGCTTCGAATCGATGTTGCGTTGGGACCATCCCAAACTCGGGCGCCTCGGGCCGGACGATTTCATGTCGATTGCCGAGGATACCGGCATGATCGTCAGTCTCAGTGCGTATCTGCTGGAGCAGACGGGGCGCGAACTCGCCGCATGGCAGGACGCGCTGGAGGTCGACCCGCCGATCTTCGCCAGCATCAGCATGTCGAGCCACCATCTGCTCCGGCACGACCTGTTGCAGGAAATGAAGGCCGTCATCGGCAAGACCGGCGTGCTGCCGGGGTCGTTGAAGCTCGAAATGACCGAGAGCCTCGTGATGGAAAATCCCGAGTATTCGGCTCAGATGCTGTCGCGCCTGCGCGACTTGGGCGCTGGCCTGTCCCTCGACGATTTCGGCACGGGATACTCGGCGCTCTCCTATCTCGAACGCTTCCCCTTCGACACGATCAAGGTCGACCAATCGTTCGTCCGGCAGATGGCGAACGGGAAACCCGTCATCCTGCGGTCRATCATCAAGATGGCGCACGAACTCGGCATGGAGATCGTAGCGGAAGGCGCGGAGACGGAATCGGAAGCGATCGAGCTTTACCAGCTCGGATGCGAGTATGCGCAGGGTCCTGTTTTCGGCGAACCGATGTCCACCCATCAGGCTCGGCAACTCGTCGGCGCCGCCCCTCAGGCGGCGTGAGGGTTCGAGGCCCTACGCCTCACGCATGGCCGACTTCGGACGATAGGAGAGCCGGTTCGATTCCGATGAATCGCAGGGCCATGTCATAGCGGGCATCGAGCGGCGCGCTGAAAATGAGATCGGGATCGGCTTCGCAATTCAGCCAGCCATTGGCTTGGATCTCGGTCTCGAGCTGTCCCGGCTGCCATCCGGCATAGCCGAGGGCGAGAACCGCCTGTTCCGGACCACGCCCTTGGGCAATGGCGCGAAGGATATCGACAGTGGCGGTCAGGCAGACGCGTTCGTCGATGGGAAGCGTCGACTGCGCCAGATAGAAATCCGGAGAATGCAGCACGAACCCGCGGCTCGTTTCGACCGGCCCTCCGATCAAGACGGGAATCTCTCCGATCTTCTGCGACAGACGGATGCGGTCCCGTTCCGGAATGATCTCGAGCTGGACCAGGAGATCCGGCACCTTCATGTTGGCGGCTGGGCGATTGAGCACGATACCCATCGCCCCTTCCTCGGAATGGGCGCAGACATAGACCACCGATCGTGAGAACGGTTCGCCGACGACGCCGGGCATTGCGACGAGGAACTGGCCCTCGAGCGTATCCGCTCCCGTCTCTGTGCTCCGCGCTCGTACAAATGCCATGGGCTGACTTCCCAGGAGTTGGCGTTTCGACGTCGATCACGTGAACGTGGATAGTCGCCCCGTTCAGATCTTTCGTAAAGGGAAGCCCGACAAGGAGGTGTCGGTTCCATGCCAATCGCATTGCGGGCCATTTTTGTTACGTTGTTTCTTGTTCTGGGAACCCTCGGTTCCCGAGCGGAAGGTGCGTCGCCATGGGTGCAGGGCTTGCATTCCCGTGTCCGGCTCCTCTCCGGTGGAACCGTTGAAGGTCGTCTTCTCGCAGGCGTCGAGATCGAGCTCGACCAGGGGTTCAAGACCTATTGGCGCACGCCGGGCGAATCGGGCCTGCCGCCCCGCTTCGATTGGACAGGATCGCAGAACGCCTCCGGTTTCGAGGTCAAATGGCCGGCGCCGAAGCGGATCGAGGACGCTGGCGGCGTCGCCTTTGTCTATTCCCGTCGGGTCGTCTTGCCCGTGCTCCTGAGCGCGCCCGATGCCGGCAAGCCGTCGCAACTTGTGCTGGCGCTGGATTATGGAGTCTGCAAGGACATCTGCATCCCGGCCCATGCGGACCTGTCGCTCGACCTCGGCAGCGAGGGCGCGCGTGCGAGCCTGAAGGACGCGCTCAAGCGTGTGCCAGTCGCCCAGGCGCTGGGCGCGCCCCAACCGCTGTCCATCATTTCGATCGCACCGCAGAAAGCCGACAAGCCGACCTTCATCGTCGAAACGCGGGCCCCCGGCGATACCAAGCCCGCGCTTTTCGTCGAAGGGCCCGAGGATTGGTACCTTGCCGTCGGCCCGAGCTCCCAGGCGGGTCGTTTCGTCGTCACGGTAGAAGAACGTCCGAAGGATACGACCGGGACGGCCTCGATCCGCCTCACGCTCGTCGCCGGCGACGAGTCCATCGAAACCGAAGTGCCGCTCGACGCGGCCTTACTGCCACGCTAGGGATGATCCATCGATCATCACGTCCCCTACGGAGAGTTTTATGACCATCGAGGTTGGTGAGCGCCTTCCCCAAGTCACATTCCGCGTCATGACCCCTGACGGTCCTGCCGCAAAGAC
>NZ_JBFUKD010000102.1:0-8348 GCF_056401005.1 Microvirga sp. P4_G7
CGGCGTGGGTGACCGTGCGCATCGCCTTCCTCTCGGCATCGATGGCGACCGTGCTGGGCACGCTCGCCGCGCTCGCGCTCACACGATATGGCCGGTTCACCGGTCGTGCGCTGTTCACAGGCATGATTTACGCTCCGATGGTCATGCCTGAGGTCATCACCGGACTGTCCTTGCTGTTGTTCTTCGTGGCCATCGGCCTCGACCGGGGCTTCTGGACAATCACAATCGCGCACACCACGCTGACCATGTGTTTCGTCGCCGTCGTCGTGCAGGCTCGCTTGATGACGTTTGATCGGTCTCTGGAAGAAGCGGCCATGGATCTCGGCGCGCCGCCGTTAAAGACGTTCTTCGCGATCACTTTGCCGCTCATCGCGCCTGCGATCGTCGCCGGATTTCTACTCGCCTTCACGCTCTCGCTGGATGATCTCGTGATTGCGAGCTTCAACACGGGACCGGGAGCGACGACGCTGCCGATCCGGATCTACAGCCAGGTCCGTTTGGGCCTTTCGCCAGAGGTCAATGCGGCGTCAGCAATCCTGATTGGAATTGTCGCCATAGGCGTGACCGCCGCGACGATCTTGAGCAAGCGTTCCGTTCTGCGTTCGGAGCGAAATGCTCACTGAGCCGTTGCAAGAGGGAGTGGAGCGCCGCCGGTCTGTTGCGCCGGTCCGAAGAGCGGTTTTGCAGCGCCGGACCTCAGGATCAGCGACTTCACATCGGGCGTGATCACGACGGAATCCCAGCCGCCGTCGATGTCGAAGACGATCAGCGGCGAAGCATTCGGTACGGGTGTTGCAGGATCGACCAGTGCCTTGATGTTCAAAGTGCGATCGGCGAGCGATACTTGCCCCTTCAAGGTCGTGCGCAATTCAGGCGCGGTCAGCCGTCCATCGACGATTTCGCCGACCCCGGAACCAACCGCCAAGCTGACCTGAGCGAGGTCGAAGGCGGTGCGTCCACCGCGCCAATCCAGCGATGCGGCAAGGGGACGTTTCTCGATGCGCTTCATGACGTCGTTGAGGCCGATGCCGATCAGCTCTCCGCGCTTGATGTTCACCGCCGCGCGACCATGACTTCCCCGGACGATCTCGGCAACCGTCGTGCCGGCGGCCTCGACCTGGATCTGCCCCTGGGCCTGGCCGGTAATCCAACGAGGCTCACCGATCACATTGAGGAAGCTTGAAAGATCCACGCGATCGAACGTCGCCTGGCTCTTCAGCTCCGGCTTGCCGTCGATCTGGGCCAACGAAAACCGCCCCTTCAAGGTCCCATCATGAAAGGTGGCCCGTCCCAGCGACGCTTCGATATGGCCCGGCTTGACGAGGATACTGGCAGCCATGTCTTCGAATGTAAGCAGACCGAGCTTGGCCTTTGTCGCCGACAGCCGAATATCGAGATCGCCACCGGTCATGCGCGACAGGTTGATCGGCTCTTCGTTCCAGTTACCGGAGAGCGTCTTGGTCTGCGTGAAAGGAACGACGAAATCCGAGAGGTCCAGCTTGTCGGCGGCCAGCGTCCCCGCAATCACGGGGCGCTCCGTATCGAAGCGCACCGACAGGGTTCCATCCAGGCGGTCATTGCCGAGGGCGACCGTGACCGAGGGCCAAGACAGGCGGCGCTTGTTGATGGAAAAGTCGCCCGCGATCGAAACGGCGCCCGTCAGTGGGCTGAGCGGGAGCTGCAACCCGCTCCAGCGGGCGAAGTCCCGCAGAGATCGGCCGGTGAGGGCGCTCGTGCCGTTGATGCGCGGATCCGATCCGAGTTGCGCCTCTCCGCTGATATCGACGTTGCCGGACAGCGATTTGAGCGCCAGCACAAACGGGCTCGGACCACCGGATGCCAGGCGCGCCGGTGTCATGGAGATCTGCTTGATTTCGATGTCCTCGCCACGCCAGGAGGCAAATCCGGCTCCGGTCAGCTCTTCATCGCCTCCGCGCCAATTGACGACCACATTGACCCGGTCGAGTTGCGCTTTCGGGAGATCGGCCCATTTCACCGTCGTTCCTGTCAGGACGAGGCGGCGTGCGCGGTTGGGATCGCGCTTGCTGTTGGCCAGGGAACCGGCCCAGGCGAGCGAGCTGAGTTTCTCGAACGAGGTCGTGATCTGGGTGTCGCTCAGCATGATCTCGGACAATTCGATCCGTCCGAACAGAAGCGGGATGAGACGAAGCTCTCCGCGCAGGAAGCCACCCTCGACCTTGGTCGTGCCATCGTTCGAGGCGAGGCTGATATCTTCCAGCTTGACCCGGGGCGTCGGCAGAAACGCGACGGTGCTGCGGCCGTTGACCTTGAGGCCAAGACCGTAATTCGACTGGAGGTGGGCCGTCACAGCAGCCGGGAATCCCTGGCTGGACAAGGTCCAYGGGACAGCCGCGCTGCCGAGGAGCGCTAGCGCGACGAGCGCGAGAATGAGTACGACACGACGAGACATGAGCGATTGGATCTGGACCGGTTGTCCCAACGTCGCAGGCGGAGGAATGAAAATCAGCCGAATCTCGGGCGAGATCGGCAGCACGTATGGGAACTGCATATATCCATATGAAGGTATTGTCTAAAGTGTGGYCGCCATGCAGGGTGATGATCAACCGGATAAAATGTAACACTGGAACAGATCCAGGAGGCTTTATGAATAAGGTTTTTGCCGACGCTCAAACGGCGCTCGCCGGTCGGGTGAAGGACGGAATGACGATCATGGCCGGCGGCTTCGGCTTGTGCGGCATCCCGGAGGCGCTGATCGAGGCCATCCGCGAATCCGGCGCCAAGGATCTTACCTTCATCTCCAACAACGCTGGCGTCGATGGCATCGGCCTCGGACGCCTCCTGGAGACCCGTCAGATCCGGAAAATGATCTCGTCCTACGTGGGTGAGAACAAGCTTTTTGCGCAGCAATACCTCTCGGGCGAGCTGGAACTCGAATTCAATCCGCAAGGGACGCTTGCCGAGCGCATTCGTGCGGGCGGCGCAGGCATTCCGGCCTTCTTCACCAAGACCGGCGTCGGGACGATCATCGCCGAGGGCAAGGAGGTCCGCGAATTCGACGGCGAGACCTATGTCATGGAGCGAGGGCTGTTTGCTGATATCGCCATCGTTCACGCCTTCAAGGGCGATACCGAGGGCAACCTCGTCTACCGCAAGACCGCGCGCAACTTCAATCCGATGATGGCGAGCGCCGCGAAGTTGACGGTGGCGCAAGTCGAACATCTGGTCGAGGCCGGTACTATCGACCCCGACTGCATCCACACCCCGGGAATTTTCGTCAAACGCATCGTGCATGTGCCAAATCCGGTGAAGCGCATCGAACAGCGCACTACACGCCCGCGAGCGGCAGCCTAGAGGAGAACGAGATGGCTTGGACCCGTGAACAAATGGCTGCTCGTGCCGCCAAGGAGCTGCGCGACGGCTTTTACGTCAATCTCGGCATCGGTATTCCGACGCTGGTCTCCAACTACATTCCGGCGGGAATGCGTGTGCAACTCCAATCGGAGAACGGCATGCTCGGCATGGGCCCCTTCCCCTATGAAGGGGAGGAGGACCCGGATCTGATCAATGCGGGCAAGCAGACGATCACCCAGCTTCCCACCACGAGCTATTTCTCGTCGGCGGATTCCTTCGGCATGATCCGTGGCGGCCACATCGATTTGTCGATCCTCGGCGCCATGCAGGTCGATCAGAAGGGCGATCTCGCCAACTGGATGATCCCCGGCAAGATGGTCAAGGGCATGGGCGGCGCCATGGATCTCGTTGCCGGCGTGAAACGTGTGGTCGTCGTGATGGAGCACACCGCGAAGGACGATCCGAAACTCCTCAAGACGTGCAATCTGCCGCTGACTGGCGCCGGCGTCGTCGATCTGGTGATCACCGATCTCGGCGTTTTCGCCATCGACAAGAAGGGCGGCACGGGGATGACGCTCATTGAACTGGCAGACGGTGTGTCGGTCGATGAGATCAAGGCCAAGACCGAGGCCGATTTCCGTGTGGCGCTCGGCGAGGGCCAGCAATCAGCGGCTTGATCCGTTCGCGACGTCGAACAAGTGATGTGTTCAGGCGCTCGGCGAGGCCGTCGAGCGCCTGATTTCCGCGCTTCGTACGAGTTGAATCACGGGCAAAAGGCCGACGAGAACGATCACCAGCGCCGCGAATGAGCCATCCTCGAATGCCCCGCGGGATGCGTTGCCGTAGACCAGCGTCGCGAGCGTTTCCGTGTTGAGGGGGCGCAGGAGAAGCGTCGCCGACAATTCCTTGATGCAATCGACAAAAACGAGCAGCGCTGCGCTGGCGAGCGCCGGCCGCAGCAAGGGCAGTTGAACGCTGAGAACCAGTTCGCGCGGCCGTGCTCCAAGTGTTCTGCCGGCATCTTCGAGATTGGACGATATCCGGTCGAGACCCGCTGACAGAGATCCTGTCGCAATGGGAAGAAACCGGATCGTGTAGGCGATCACGATGCCGGCGACTGAGCCGAGAAGAACCAGGCCCAACCGCTCGCCCGTCACGAAGCGCCAAGTGCTGCCGATCCAGTTATCGACAGTGACGAGCGGCGTGAGCAACCCCAATGCCAGTACGGTGCCCGGCACCGCGTAGCCGATGCCAGTCACAGCCTTCGCCATGCGCGTCACCTGCGTGCGGGCAAGACGGGAGGCTGTCACGACGACGATGCCGAGAATGATCGTCGCGATGGTGGCCGCGATGGAGAGACCGAGCGTCGTAAAGAAGTGGCCGATGAAGGCCGCATCCACCTGGCTCGAAAGGTCGCGGCGGAGAACCTCGCGCAACAGAAAGCCGAGGGGCAATACAAAGCCCATGGTGATCGGAACGATGCACAGCAGTGTCGCCAGCCAGCCGCTCCATCGGGACAACCGAACGGGCTGTGTGACGCGTGGCCGCCGTGTGGAAAGTGCGTAGCGCCGATCTCGCCGTGCGCGTTGTTCGACGACGATGAGAATGATGACGACAGCGAGCATGACGCAGGCGATCTGCGCAGCGCCGGCGAGGTTGTTTCGATTGAGCCATGTCGTGAAAATCGACACCGTGAGGGTGCGCACGCCGAGATATTCCGCGGCGCCGATATCGTTCAAAGCCTCGAGGAGCGCGAGCGAAAGGCCCACCGCGAGGGCAGGGCGAGCAAGGGGGATCGCAACCGCCGTGAACAGCTTGAAGCGTCCGGCGCCGAGCGTGCGCGCAACCTCGATCATGTTCGCGCCCTGGGTCAGAAACATCGCGCGTGCGGCAATGTAGACATAAGGGTAGAGGACCATCGACATGACGAGAATGCAGCCGGGCAAGGACCGAATCTCGGGAAACCAATAATCGGCCCGCGACTTCCATCCCATCACATCGCGCAACGCCATCTGCAACGGCCCGGCCGCGTCGAAGACTTCCACGTAGATGTACGCTGTGATGTATGTTGGAACCGCAAGCGGCAATGGCAGAAGCCACACGACGACATCGCGCCCTGGAAATCGGTGCGCGGTCACAAGCCATGCGCAGGCGATGCCGATGCCGCCAGCGAGCGCCGCAACGCCGGCGAGAAGAGCGCCGGTGTCGAAGAGTGCGTACGGCAGCACGTCGGAAATCAGGCTCGGCAGTTGGGCGGGGTCGCCTGTCATGGCGATGCTGACGAGCGAAACCAGCGGTGCGAGCACCAGCGCTGCAACAAGCAGCAACACAGCCAGAGACCAGAGTGGCGCGCCGTTGCAGGCGCGCCGAACGGCAGTCAGGGAAAAGCGGGCAGGCAGAGCCAGCGTACTCATTGGCCGAGCCTGCTCATGGGAACGACATGTCGATCCGTTTGATCACGATCCGCTCCGCTCCAATCCGGTCGCGTCAGCGATCGACGCCGACTTTGTCGACGAGTTCGCTCGCCTTGGCGCGGGCTTTGCCGATGGCGGACACGCTCATCGGATCGGCCTTCAGAGTACCGAACGACTGGATGAGCGCGTTGACCGGAACTCCGGACCGGACGGGGTATTCGTAGTTCACGTCGGCGAACACTTTCTGCGCGTCCGGCGTGACCATGTATTCCATGAGCTTGACCGCGTTCTGCTTGTTCGGGGCGTGCTTCATCAATGCCGCGCCCGAAACGTTGATATGCGTTCCGCCGTTCTGGAACGTTGGCAGAATGACGTGGATCGCTTCGGCCCATTTCTTCTGGTCCGGGTTGGTGCCGTTCGTCATCAGGCCGACATAGTACGTGTTGCCGAGACCGATATCGCAGACGCCGGCCATGATGTCTTTGGCCACATCGCGGTCGCCGCCCGACGGCTTCTTGGCGAGGTTCGCCTTGACGCCCTTCAACCATTCTTCCGTCTTGGCTTCGCCGTGCTTCAGGATCATCGCCGCAGTCAGCGCGATATTGTACTGATGCTGGAAGGAGCGGGTGCAGAGCTTGCCCTTCCACTTGGGATCGGCCAGATCCTCGTAAGTGATCGCCGTGTCTTTGACGCGGTCCTTCGAAGCGTACACCGACCGAGCGCGCATGGAGAGAGCGAACCAGCGTCCCTCCGGATCGCGCACGGACGCGGGAATGACCGCCTCTAAAGCCGACGATTTCAGCGGCTGCGTGATGCCAAGATCGAGTGCTTCCTGCAGGCGTCCAATATCGACGGTGATGAGTACGTCGGCCGGACTGTTCTCGCCCTCGGCCTTGATGCGCTCGGACAGACCCTGCTCGGAGAAGATGGCGTTGACCTTGATGCCGGTCGCTTTGGTGAATTCATCAAGGGTGGCTGAATAGAGACCGGGTTCGCGGTTCGTATAGACGTTCACCACACCTTGGGCAGATGCGGGCGCCGAGGCCGCAACAAATGCAGTCGTGCAAAGCGCGCCCATGAGCAATCCGTTGACGAACATGCGTACCGACATCTTTCCTCCTGAAAGTCTGACCTGGCCGCAAGGTCGAAGCCGCGGCAATGAAGGCAAGAACCATGGGAGGGATGCGGCGGTCAAGAAAAATGTAATCAATTCAATCGTTTAGACCGGTTCTAAAGTGCGAGTATCAAGCCGTCGTTTCGACCTCTTTCGCCGCATCCGTCTCTTCCGCGCCGGCGCGGAACTGCGACAGCTCCGACTCGAGCTTGTCCATATTGGCGAACATTCGCTCCGTGGTGAGACGGAGGAAGTAAAAGCCGAACTCGGGATTCTGGAAATAGAGCTGGCGGACCTGATCGTAGGTGATGCTCAAGACCTCCCCGCCGGTGAGGCATTCGAGCGTCTGCGTCCGACGATGGTCCGGCGACAAGAAGCCCATTTCCCCGACGACACGCCCCGCCGRCAAATCGAGACCGAGTTGCCGCAAGCGATACTGGCCGGTCAATGTGTAGAACATGCAATCGGCCTGATCGCCCTTGTGAAACAGGATTTCACCGGCTTTGACGGTGCGCTTCACCATGAAGGGCTTCAGCCATTCCATCGACAGGTCGCTGTTGGCCGCCCGTTTGACCGTGCGGATCAGGCGCAGCATCTGTATCAGCCGCATCGTGTTGAGCGGCAGGAGAATGAGGTTGACGATCATGCCGGGATAGAGCCCCAAGGCGGTTGCATAGGCAAACGACACGAAGTTGGCCACGATCCCTACGCAGCGAAGCGGGATGATCGTCTTCATGGCGCTGCCGGTGATCGCGAGGCCGGCGCTGAGCCAACCGAGGGCCTCGATCCATGTCATCGTCATTGTAGCCTTTCGCCTTTCGCAAACGGAAGCGGTGCAAAATCCTGGTCTATGTCAGGAATCGCGTTTTCTTGGTCGTGTGTTGCAGCACCTGCGAAGCAACCAGGGCCAGCAACGCGACAGGAAACGCTCTGTTAGTCACGAAACCGTCATGACGGCAAGCGTCGCATCTTCTGGGCGGTCTCGTCGAGATTGTACCGCTCGGGCTGCTCATTCCCAGGGCGAGCCGCGCGGTGATTGGTTATTTGAATCAATTCCTAACAAAACTGAAGCAGCTTCGTTCCCGACTGAGAGACTGAAGACGGGATCTGATAAAAAGGGCGACGCTTGCGATCACCGTCGACACCCGGATTTACGACGGACCGGTGGGGCAGACGCAGCGTGGGCTGCTAGCTCAGCGCAAGATAAGTCGCGACACCGATTCCGGTGGTGAGCAGGACATAGACCCACCGGAGCGCGCGTGTCGAAAATTCATATTCGAGTTCGGCCATGGAACCTCGATGACGCGATTCTAAGCGTCGAGCGTCCATCAACGATAATTCGTCCTCGCTGGCGATCCAACATTCTTCCGAGGTAGACCCTTCGATCCTCACTCGCCGAAGGCGGCGACCTTGTCCCTTGTCGCGAGCGGCACCGTCGGGCTCCACAATGCGCCCGTCCTGGCCCTGTCATAACCGTAGGCGTAGAG
>NZ_JBFUKD010000103.1:0-8336 GCF_056401005.1 Microvirga sp. P4_G7
TCTCCGGCGTGTTCCTCGGCGCGAAGGCCAGCTCAATCACGATGCTCCTGACCGCCGCGATGGCGGTCATCTTCGCGGATCGGCTCTACCAGTGGGTTGAGAAGCCGATGATCAACGTCGGCCGTCGTTTGGTGGAGAAGCTTCGGTCGCATGGCGCACATGTGGCAAAACCGTTTCCGTCTGCGGTGGGCGTCGTGGCGAACGAGGCTTAAGCCAACACGGCGAGCGAGATCGTGATGGCGGCCCCCGGAGTTGGTCAAATGTTGGTAGTGCATGGAAACGGCCGACCCCTGACGGTGTGACGTTTCGGGAGAATTTATCGACGCTGGGGAACGCCGCGCTAATTCGTTATGGAAGGCATTTGAGGCATCCACATCGCCGGGCGCCGCTTGCGAGCGTCTCCCCGGCGTGGCAAGTGGGCTGCATCAGGTGGACAGCCTCAGGCGACGAGCGCTGCACCGCGCAATGTGATTGAAAGGATTCATCGTGGACAAGACCGAGATGGCGAAGGTCGAGCGTTACCTGCGTCAGACTTTCGCAAATGCCTCGATCCGTGTGGTCGGCCGCCCCAAGAAGACCGATTCCGCCGAGGTCTATATCGGCGAGGAGTTCGTTGGCGTCCTGTTCCTCGACGATGAGGACGGCGACAGGTCGTACAACTTCACCATGGCGATCCTCGACACGGATCTGGACGAATAGGGATTGGCGCCGCATGCCGCTCTACCGCCTCGACGACGTCGAGCCGTCCGTTCCTGAGGCGGGGCGGTTCTGGATCGCGCCCGATGCCCATGTCATCGGGCGAGTCAGCATCGGGCAGGATGTCGGGATCTGGTTTGGAGCGGTCATTCGCGGCGACAACGAGCCGATCAACATCGGCCACGGCACCAACATTCAGGAAGGCGCGCTGCTCCACACGGATCTCGGCGCGCCTTTGACCATCGGGGCCGGTTGCACCGTCGGCCATCACGCGATCCTGCACGGCTGCACGATCGGCGAGAACTCGCTCATCGGCATGGGGGCGACAATCCTCAACAAAGCGCGAATCGGAAAGAATTGTCTCGTCGGCGCCAATGCCCTGGTGACCGAGGGCAAGGAGTTCCCGGACAATTCGCTCATCGTCGGCGCGCCGGCGCGGGCCATCAAACCGCTGGACGAGGCGGCAATCGAGCGCCTGCGATGGTCGGCGCGACACTACATCGAGAACTGGAAGCGGTTCGCGACCCGCCTGACGCGGGTCGATTGAAGCCTATCGCGCTCAGCGATTCGCGGTCGTGGTCGGGGAGGTGGTGATTCCGCCGAGCGACACCCAGGCGACCGCGTCCTGGCTTTCACGTTTCACGAAGACGTAGCCGGTCTGGTCCCACGACAGAACGTTCGAGTGCTTGTTGTCGAGGACGTAGTCGCCGCGATCGGTGCGAACCACCAGAACGGCGTGACCTTCACCCAACTCGTCGATCACGACGGTCATCCGCATGGCGCGGCGGGACAGACCGAGGTCGGACAGGATCTTGCGCTTGAGGAGCTGAAAATCCTCGCAATCGCCTTTTCCATCCTCAGGAAGGCTCCAGCGATCCACGACGCCCCAATGATCCTGATCGGTGATCGCCTTGATCTCGTTGTTGATCCGCTTGTTGACCGAGACGATGTTGTTCCAGACCGACGAGGTCAAGGTGATCAACCGGGGTTCGGAGGGATCGAACGCGCATTCCCGCGGGTTGGCGTCGCAGAACTGGACCCATCCGAGGATCGGCCTGGCAGCCGCGCCTTTTTCGATCGGGAGTTCCGAAGACGGAAGGGATGCAAGCGTTTGCGCGGGAGCGGCGCCACTGAAAAGAAGTGYCATTCCGAGCACCGCTGCGGACAGCTTGGCCGTCAGGGCCCCGGCCTGTTTGCCGCCCAGCTTGATGCCGTTGAAAAGAGAGTGAGACATGCCCCGCACAGCCCGTTAAAGTTCTTTTAACCAAGCTGACACGGCCGCGCTAACGGCTCAAGAGTAAAGTAAAAGGTGAGTTAACGCGTCGCGGGTCGGACGGTTCCGAATATGGTTAACAAATTTTTCAATCCCTTTACGGCAAAGGCATATAGATGCTCGGGACTACGGCAAGGCCGCATGTCGCATCTGCTGAATACAGCCGAGCTTGTATCGGCCGATAAGGGCTTTTCCTTCTTGTTTTGTTAGCGGTCGCGGGTGCCGCCCCACCGTCGGATTCCTCAATGTTGACCACACCTTCCGCCTCTATTCGAGAGCCGATCTTCAAGTTGCCGCCAGTGGTCTTGTGGTCGGTGCTCATCCTTCTCGGCATCCATGCGGTTCGGATGTTTCTGTTGTCGGAGGAGACGGATCTCGAGTGGTTGTTCTCGCTCGCCGTCGTTCCAGCTCGGTGGGCGGTCGCGTATGGGGGTGTGCAGGCCGAGGACATCATCGCGTCGCTGCAGGGGACCGGTGACACCGAATCACTGCCGCTGGTCTTGGCGCGCTACGTGCTGAGCGAAGAGGGGGGAAAGCCCTGGACAGGCCTGACTTATACGCTCCTTCATGGCTCCTGGACGCACGTGATCCTCAACTCGGTCTGGCTCGCCGCGTTCGGCACGCCTTTGGCGCGCCGGTGTGGCGCAGGCCGGTACCTGCTGCTCGCCGCCGTCTCGGCCGTTGCCGGAGCGCTGGTCTATGTGCTCGTCCATCCATGGCAGGTCCTGCCGCTGATCGGGGCATCGGCGGCGGTGTCCGGCATGATGGCCGCTGCGGCATGGTTCATCTTCGCACCGGCGACGTTCCACGCGTCCGGCCGACTGAGCGAGCCGCATGAGCGCCACCGGGAAAGTCTGTCCAGCCTGATGTCCAACCGCCAGGTTCTGCTGTTTCTCGGCGTTTGGCTGGTGATCAACTATTTTTCGGATGCGTTCGCGCAGCCCCTCGGCGTGGCGGATGCGAGTATCGCATGGGAAGCGCATGTGGGCGGATTTTTCGCGGGGCTCATTCTTTTCCCGTTTCTCGATCCGATGGGCCATCGCGGTGCGCGCCGCGCTTGAAAAAACCGCCGATGTGAACCAACATCGATCAACTGACGCCGGGTCCAACTGCTTTCCGGCCGGTTCTGGGAAGCCGCGACCCGCCATTCAACGGATGTGAGATCGTTCAACGGTCTGCCGCATCCGTCCCAGCGGAGGCGCCCATGACTGTCGATCATATCCTTCTGAACAAGGGACGAAACGTCGTCACCATCGAGCCGACGAAGACGCTGTTGCAAGCGGCTGAGCTTTTGTCTCGCTGGAAAATCGGTGCGGTGATCGTGGCCGACGATCAGCAGCCGGTCGCGGGAATCATCTCCGAACGCGATATCGTCCGCGCGATCGCGGAGAAGGGCCCGGATGCGCTGAACGAGGCTGTCGTCCTGCACATGACGCGCCAGCTCGTCACATGTACGCGACGGGCGGACATCCCGAGCGTCATGGAAATCATGACTGAGAGCAAGATCCGTCATGTCCCGGTGATCGAGGAAGAGACGCTCCTCGGCATCATCTCGATCGGCGACGTGGTGAAGCATCGGCTTGCGGAGATCGAGGCCGAAACGCAAGCCATCAAGGAATATATCGCGAGCGCCTAATCCGCGGCGCCGGTCATTTCCTGAATCAGCTCCATGATGTCGGGCAAAGCGCGTTCCGCCGCCTGACGTCCGAGCGCGATGCATTCTTCCGCGCGATGGAATTCGAACAAGCCCATCTTGGCGAGCTTCGGTGCGATCATGATATCCGGCGGATCGCCGGCCAGTCGCGACCGGGCGATGCGGTCCTGCGTGATGTTGAACGCGTCGACCATGACGGACGCGATGCCGGGCGCATTGGGTTGGCGGACMTTCTTCGACGGTTTGGAGGAGGAGAACAGACCCCAGCGTCGAGGCTCTTCCAGATGCTCTTCGATGTCCTCTTCGTCCGTCCGCGTCGCGTCGTAGGACTGGATGACGGTGCCGCGCACGCGCACCTCGCCGTTGAGATTGACGCAGATCACGACATCGGCGCCAAGCGCGCGCGCAGCGGTGATCGGGATCGGATTGACCAATGCGCCGTCCATGAGCCAGCGTCCCCCGAGAAAGATCGGGTCGAAGATGCCCGGAAGCGCATAGGAGGCGTGCAGCGCCTGTACGAGCGGGCCCTTGGTCAACCAGACCTCATGGCCCGTGGCGAGTTCGGTGGCGATGGTGCAGAACTTGATCGGGAGTCCCTCGACCCGCTGGCCCGTCAGATCCGCTTCGAGCAGCCGCTGTAGCCGTCCGCCCCCGATCAGGCCCGATCCGGAAATGTGGAAATCCAGCAATCCCATCACGCGGCGCTTGGTCAGCGAGAGCGCAAAGGCTTCGATTGCATCGAGTTTGCCGGCAGCAAAACACCCGCCGACGACCGCGCCGATGGAACATCCGGCGATGACATCCGGCAGGATTCCGGCTTCCGACAGAACGCGCACGACACCGATATGCGACCATCCGCGCGCCGCGCCGCCGCCGAGAGCGAGGCCGATCCGAGGCTTGATGCGCGTTTCGCGCTCGACCGGCGCGTCCATCTTGCCGTCCCCGCCGCCTTCCAGCCCGACACTGCGTCGGGCGATGCCATCCCAAAACATAGCGTAGCTCCCAGGATGCCGGTAGTGTTCGCATGCCCTCATGAAGGGTCTATGAATAACGCGCCGGAATCGAATTGTTCTGTAATGTCGCAGCACCTCGCGAAGGGGGGTGCCGGAGCGCACGCTGCGACATCAGGACGATCACCGCGGCGCAGATCACCAGGCCACCAAGGGTTACCCGCAAGCCGAAATGATCGCCGCCAAAACCGATGAGTGGCGGACCCATCAACAGGCCGCCATAGCCGAGCGTTGCCACCATGGCGACGCCGACGCCCGGCGGAACGCCATCGACCTCCGCCGCGCTGCTGAACAACACCGGGACGGCGTTCGACAACCCCAACCCCACCAGCGCGAACCCGATCATGGCCGCTGTGGGCGTGGGAAACAGGATGGCGAGCATGAGCCCGAGACCAGCCAACCCGCCGCCAAGCTGTAACGTCAGGGCGCGACCTAACCGGGCGACGACGAAATCCCCCATGAAGCGGCAGATGGTCATCGTGAGCGAAAACGCGGCAAATCCCATCACCGCCGTTTGGAGCTCCGCGCCTGCGACGTTTCGCAGATAGATGGCGGTCCAATCCACCATGGCGCCCTCGACCACCATGCAGAGCATGGCGAAGATCGCGAGCGCCATCATGGCGCCGCGTGGCCAAGCGAAGGCGTGACCATCCGCGCCCCGTCCCGTCTCGGCCATCATCCAGAACCCCATGGCGGCAAACAGGAGCCCCATTCCGAGGCACGCCAAGAGAAGCGTCGCTTCGATCCCGACATCCGCGCCGATGAGCAGGGCTGAAATCGCGGCGCCGGCGAGTCCGCCGAGGCTGAAGAACGCGTGAAACGACGACATGATCGGCGCGTTCCAGGCCTTCTCCACCACCGTCGCGTTCGTGTTCATGGCAACATCCATCGCCCCGTTGCACGCCCCGGCGACGAGTGAAGCGGCGATGAGAAGGGGGAGGCTCGGCGCAAGCCCCGGCATGAAAAGGGCGATCGAGAAGGCGATTCCGGCGGTGATGGTGATGCGCCGGCTCGTGCGGCGCGTCGAAAGCCAACCGACGATCGGCATCAGAGCGACGGCGCCCAGGCCGAAGGCGAGCAGAGCGAGACCGAGCTCACCGTCGGACAAGGCGAGCTTCGCCTTGAAGCGTGGCAGTTGCGAAGCCCAGGTGCCGATGCCGAAGCCGTTTCCGAGGAAGACGGCGCTCGTGGCGATGCGGGCTTTGAGAATTTCGCGCTTTGTCATTGGCGGGTGATAGACGGTCTTTGCGTCTATTTCACCCATCCAATTCCGCAGGGCTGACCGTCAGATTTCGGAAATCGTGAGACGCGTCCCTTCACCGAAGGCGCGATCGACCACCCGATAGAAGCAGGATCGCCTGCCGGTGTGGCAACAGCCGCCGTCGCCCGCGACGTCGACTTTGAGCCAAAGGGCGTCCTGGTCGCAATCGATGCGCATTTCGGCGATCGTCTGGATCTGGCCGCTCGTCGCGCCCTTGTGCCAGAGTTCGCCGCGCGACCGCGACCAATACCAGGCCTCGCCGGTCTCGATCGTCTTCGCCAGCGCGTCCGCGTTCATGTGCGCGACCATCAAGAGCTGGCCCGTTTTCGCATCGGTGGTGACGCACGTGATCAGGCCGTCGGCGCCGAAACGCGGAGTCAGGGTCGCGCCCTCCTCCAGATCGGCCTTGGAGCCGGGAGCGGAAAACGGCGGATGATTGGCGCACATGAGCGATCTCGAAAAAGGAGCGTGCCTTCGAATGCCGCCGATCGCGCCTGGTTTCAAGCCTTGCCGTGCCGCACGAGGGTCATAAAGCGGGCCTGTTCCGCAAGGTCGTCCGCGAAAGCGCCCAGAAACTGGCTCGTGATCGTCGCCGAGCCCGCCTTGCGGACGCCGCGCATCGACATGCACAAGTGCTCGGCCTCCAGCATTACCCCGACGCCTTTCGGACGCAGCGCCCGCTCCAGCGCCGTGGCGATCTGAACCGTCATGGTCTCCTGGGTCTGGAGGCGTCGCGCAAAGACATCGACCAGACGAGCGATCTTGGAGAGGCCGACGACCCCGCCCGTGGGATAATAGGCGATGTGCGCGACCCCGAAGAAGGGCACCAGGTGATGCTCGCAATGGGAATAGAACGGGATGTCGCGCACCAGCACCAGGTCGTCGTAGCCTTCGACCTCGTTGAACACCTTGTCGAGCAGGATTTCGGGATCCTCCCGATAGCCCGAATAAAAGTCGTCGAACGCTTTCGCCACGCGGGCCGGCGTCTCTTTCAATCCCTCCCGGTCCGGATCGTCTCCAGCCCACCGGATCAGGGTCTTGACGGCCGCCTCGACTTCCTCGCGCTTCGGGCGCGCCACGGCTGGCGGCGGTTTAGGCGGTGTTTCATCGGTGCCGAAGGACTTAACCACATGATCCATGTGGAGCCTCTCAGGTTTGCCGGGCGACCCCGGTCGGTTTCTCGCCCCCAGTGCAGCTCCGCCCCGCGGACGCGGGTCGCAGAGTGCGGTCATAGTGATTATATTGGGCGCAGGACACCGAAAGTCATCTCCGGATCATCTCACAGCGCAGCATGCTCAACGACATCTACAATCGACGGATCCTCGAACTGGCGGCGAATATTCCTCACCTCGGCCGGCTGACGGATCCTGACGCGAGCGCGACAGCCCATTCCAAGCTGTGCGGTTCGACCGTGACCGTCGATCTCAAGCTTAAGGGCGACGTGGTGACCGAATTTGCTCATGAAGTGAAGGCCTGCGCGCTCGGCCAAGCCTCTTCCGCGATCATGGCGAGCCTCGTGGTCGGATCCACGGCAGGCGAGCTGCGCGCCGTGCGAGAGGTGACGAGCCGCATGTTGAAGTCCGAGGGCGAGCCGCCGACCGGGCGGTGGGCGGAGATCGAGATCCTGGAGCCGATCAGGTCCTTCCGGGCCCGTCACGCTTCGGTTCTGCTCACCTTCGACGCGGTGGTGGACGCCATCGATCAAATCGAACACCGCGCCGGACAGAGGGCTTGATGGCCAGCGCCGTTCGGCAGGTGGCCCATTGGGCCATTCGCGGGTACCAACTGACGCTCTCGGGGCTGATCGGCCGGCAATGTCGCCATCTCCCGTCTTGCTCCGAGTACACCGACGAGGCGATCCAACGACATGGTTTTTGGCCGGGCGGTTGGATGGGTTTCGCACGAATTTGCCGATGTGGCCCGTTCGGCACGTCGGGTCTGGATCTCGTTCCCGAAACATTGCCCGAGCGCGCGGGCTGGTATAAGCCCTGGACTTACGGTCGCTGGCGGGGCGTGAATGCCCCTGCGATCACCTGCGAGGCGGTCGAACCTGACGGCGGCGCCCTGCATTGAACCTCACAAGACCGTCGGCCCCAGCTTACCTGCTCCGTTGGCAGGAGTGAGCATGAGAGAAGATTGATGATTACCCTGACATTCCCCGATGGCGCCGCGCGCCAGTTCAACTCCGGCATTTCCGGCCGCGAGATCGTCGAAGGCATCGCGAAATCGCTCGCCAAACGCACTGTCGCCATGGCGCTCGACGGCACCGTTACGGATCTCTCCGATCCGATCACGCGTGACGCGAAGATCGAATTCCTCAACCGTGAAGACCCGCGCTCGCTGGAGCTGATCCGGCACGATTGCGCGCACGTTCTCGCGGAAGCCGTCCAGGCGCTGTATCCCGGGACGCAGGTGACCATCGGCCCGGTCATCGAGAACGGC
>NZ_JBFUKD010000104.1:0-8315 GCF_056401005.1 Microvirga sp. P4_G7
GCAGCCATGTGTTCAAGCGAACGCACGACGCCGTTGATCTGCGGGTGCCACGCGTCCGTCGCGATAAGCAGGCGCATCAGGCAGCCCGACGAGCGGCGGATATCGCATCGTCGCCTTTCATCACCGCTGGCATGGCGCATACGTCGAGCCAGCGAACGATTTCTAGTGCTCCGTCGTAGTGCTCGACCACAGCGGTGCAGGATTCGACCCAGTCTCCGGTGTTCACGTATCGAATGCCGAACGTATCGTGACACGCAGCGTGATGAATATGGCCACAGATGACGCCGTCGACATCTTGACGCTTGGCCTCGGATGCCAAGAACTCCTCGAATTGGCTG
Organism: Microvirga sp. P4_G7; assembly: GCF_056401005.1. Taxonomy (NCBI): domain Bacteria; kingdom Pseudomonadati; phylum Pseudomonadota; class Alphaproteobacteria; order Hyphomicrobiales; family Methylobacteriaceae; genus Microvirga; species Microvirga sp. P4_G7. Next base: position 339 of record NZ_JBFUKD010000104.1, read on the forward strand.
ATGAAATTGACGGCGTTCTTGACCTTGAACTTCGCCCACGCGGACAAGGACCAGTACGTCAATCCCATGCGGCGGCGGATGAGATTGAGGTAGGTGTTGATGAACAGCGCCGACGTGTAGGCCCAATCGCCAAGAAGCGCTATCCAACGGGCGTGGCGCACGACGAGGTCGAATTGATCGCCGTGGATGACGAGATAGCGCTTGCCGTCGGCCGCTTCGTGCACGGCATGGTCCATCAGCTCGATTCCACCGAGATGGCTGCCCGTATAGTCTCGCAGGAATTCATCGTGGTTCCCGGGAATGTAGATGAGACGCGCACCCTTGCGAACCTTGCGCAATAGTTTCTGAACGATGTCGTTATGAGCCTGTGGCCAATACCATCCCGAACGAAGTCGCCATCCGTCGACGATATCGCCGACGAGATAGATGATGTCCGCATCGTATTGTTTCAGAAACGCGAGCAGATGGCCGGCCTGGCAGCCTTTGGTGCCGAGGTGGACGTCCGATAGAAACAGAGTACGCACACGCGTCACGTGAAGATCCTGAAGCACGTGATCACCTCGCTGGCTTTTGTCGCGAGTAAACGTGATTCGGCGCTTCAGTTCGATGACGGTGGGTTTACGGAATTATGACAGGAGCGTCGTTCAAGCGGTCCCGATCGTCTAGTAGACGATCACGGAGCGGATCGATTTCCCCTCGTGCATGAGGTCGAATGCAGTATTGATCTCGTCGAGCGGCATCGTGTGGGTGATGAGATCGTCGATGTTGATCTTTCCCTCCATGTACCAATCCACGATCTTCGGGACGTCGGTCCTGCCGCGCGCGCCGCCGAAAGCCGATCCCTTCCACACGCGCCCCGTCACGAGTTGAAACGGTCTCGTGGAGATTTCCTGCCCTGACGCCGCGACACCGATCACGATGCTCTCGCCCCAGCCCCGATGGCAGCATTCGAGAGCTTGGCGCATCGTGTGTACGTTGCCGATGCATTCGAACGAAAAATCGGCGCCGCCGCCGGTGACGTCGATAATTGCTTCCACGACCTTGTCGCGCCCGACCTCATCGGGATTGATAAAGTGCGTCATGCCGAACTTTTCGGCCATGGCCCGCTTGGACGGGTTGAGATCCACACCAATGATCTTGTCCGCGCCCACCATACGCGCGGCCTGAATCACGTTGAGGCCAATGCCGCCGAGCCCGAAGACGACGACGTTCGCACCCGGCCAGACCTTTGCCGTATAGATCACCGCGCCGATTCCCGTCGTCACGCCGCAACCGATGTAGCAGATCTTGTCGAAAGGCGCGTCCTCGCGCACTTTCGCAAGAGCGATCTCGGGCAGCACGGTGAAGTTCGCGAAAGTCGAGCAACCCATGTAGTGAAACACCTGGTCACCCTCGCACCGGAAGCGACTCGTGCCGTCAGGCATGACACCCTTACCTTGGGTGGAGCGAATGGCGGTGCAAAGGTTGGAGCGCCGCGACAGGCAGGTTTTGCATTGGCGGCACTCGGGCGTGTAGAGCGGAATCACGTGATCGCCCGGCTTGAGTGTCGCGACACCCGGCCCGACCTCACGCACGATGCCAGCCCCTTCATGGCCGAGAATGGCCGGGAACAGCCCTTCCGGATCGAGCCCCGACAACGTGTACGCATCCGTGTGGCAGACACCCGTCGCCATCACCTCCACCAACACTTCGCCGTCGCGTGGTCCTTCGATACGAACGGTTTCGATAGTGAGAGGTTTTCCAGCCTCCCACGCGACGGCTGCACGGGTTTCCATGGTGACACTCGCTTTACGATTGGTGGAGCCGACTATGCGGGAGGGCGACAGTCGTGGTCAACGCCGAACGCGCGTCCTGCTCCAGGCCGCACGAAACGAGCTCACGACTGCTGCAAAATGCGCGCGATCTCGGTCTCGCCAAGCGTCCGATAGGCGCCCGGTTCGAGGTCCGCCGGGATTTCGAGGGCGCCGATGCGATCGCGGTGCAGCGCCGTCACGTGATTGCCTACGGCTGCGAACATGCGCCTGACTTGATGGTAGCGTCCTTCAGTCAAGGTCACATACGCACGCGTCTGCGACACGATCTCCATCGCCACCGGCAGAAGCGGTTTGTCCTCGCTGTCGAGCATCAGCGTTCCGGCGGCGAAGATCGCCTGCTCATCGCCGCGCAGAGGCCGATCGAGGGTCACGTCATAGCGTTTGGAGACATGGTTGCGGGGCGAGATGATCTTGTGCAGCAGCGCGCCGTCGTCGGTCATCAGAAGCAACCCCGACGTCTCTTTGTCGAGCCGCCCGATGGTCGAGATCGCCGGATCGCGGCGGCGCCAACGCTCGGGCAACAGGGAATAGACCAGCGGTCCGGCTTCCTTGTGCGAACACGTCACGCCGAGCGGCTTGTTGAGCATCAGAATCAAGCCGGGCGGTGGATCGAGGGGGCTGTCATCGACGCGCATCCGCGCCGAGAGATCGGATGTGATCACGACGCGCTGATCAGCGTCTTCGAGCTCCACTCCATCCAACGTCACCGCGCCGACACGCACCAATTGCTGAACCTCGCGACGGGATCCGTAGCCGAGATTGGCGAGCAGCCGGTCGAGGCGCAGCGTTGTTCCACCTTTGCTCATCGACGGGCCTCATAGATCTTGTAGCCTTCACCCTCGAAACGAAGGTCGACTCGCTTGAACGTCGTTTTCAGCACGTCCTCGTAGGGCAAGTGACGATTGGCGACGAGCCAGCAGACGCCACCGGTCCGCAAGGCGTCGCCCGCGCGCCGAATAAACGTCTGACCCAGGTTCCGATCTTCGGCTCCCCCGTCATGAAAAGGCGGATTCATCACAACGAAGTTGAGACCCGTCAGGGCGGTACCGACGCGGACATCCGCCCAAGTGATGGTGGCTCGTGGATCGGCGACATTGCGCCGCGCCGCCTCGACGGCCCGGCGATCGATATCGAGGAGCGTCAAATGCTCGACCTTCGGCGATGCGAGGATTGCGCGAGCAAGATGGCCGATACCGGCACCGAAATCCGCTCCCCGACCCGTGAGTGCTGGAAGGTGACGAAGCAACAGGGCGCTTCCCGGATCGACCCGGTCCCAGCTGAAGATCCCCGGTTGCGACCACAGCCCCGTTTCGGGCACCAATCGAGCTGCGCCGTCGGCGATCGCCTTCTCGATGCCCGTCGGAGCGTCGGGCCGCTCGCATTGGCAGATCCGATAATGCCGACGGGCCGTCTCCGTGACGGCGCAGCCGAAGGATTCGAGCTCCTTGCGCAGGCGCGATCCGCCCTTGTCCTTGGGCGCCAAGACCGTCAGCGGAGCACCCGAGGCGAGCGCCCTGAGCGCGAGCGCGATCACATATCGCCGCTCGATGGTCCCGTGGGGCGCTTCGACGACCATGGACGCCAAGACTCCACCGGCCTGATCCTCCAGCCTCTGCGCGCCGACGATCAGAGGCGAAAATTGAATCGCCGTCGTGGGACAATCCGCGAGTTCGACCGGCGGGACACCATATAATCCTTGGCTTTCAGCCTCTTGCAACGGCGTGCCTCTGTGTTTTCCGTGACGCTCGCAGACCTGACGGCCGGCGAGATCGCCTTCCCTCCGGCTTTTTCCGCAGATTGTAAATCCTGGATTTGGCTCGTAGCCCTTCCATGTCTTCCTCGCGCTGGACGGATGCGATAGAACAGGCCGCGAGCGACAAACCCGTCGGTTCGCGGAGACCTTTCCAACCCTGCGATGACGAAGCCGTCCCCTATTTCCCGAGAAGCGCCAGCTTCCGCCCGGGCGCCAGATCAGAGGGAAACCGAACTCCTTCTTCGGGCCACCGAGGACGAGGCGGCCGCCTTGCAGATTCTCCTTGAGAGGCGGGACGCCGCCCTGGCCGACCTCTCCGTTCGGTTGTCTGCGACCAAGGCTGGTTGGGAAGCAGCACGCGACCAGCTGGAAGCTCAATCGGCGAGCCTCTCGTGGCGTCTGACCGCGCCGCTTCGCAATCTGTCCCGCACCTTCCCAAACGTTAGTCGTCTTGTCCGCAAGGCGATCAAAGGGGTTTGGTGGACGCTGAGCCTGCAGTTGCCGCGCAAATTGCGGGAACGACGCGAACGAAATACCGCCCCGGACATCCAAGGAAAGGCACCTGTCGCAAGCTTGGTGTCCTGGGTCGAGCCCAACRCAATCCCTCTCGGCTGGTACGGAGCCGTGCCGTTACGCCCGGATCAGCTTTCACCTCTCAGGTCCCCAGAAAGTTCCTCGATCGCGACTTATCGGGAGGAAACGGCCGACGTCTCCCGCCGATATGGCCATGTGGTCGACCCGGACGGATCAGAAGATCTTCATCGAACAATAGGCAGCGGCACGATCGCGCGAACCCATCTCGAACGCGTCGGTATTGCTGAGCACATCCCCCAAAGCAAACAACCCCCGTCCTTTGCGATCGTGACGCCGTTCTTTCGCCACCTGGCGTATTTTCGGCTTTGTGCCCAAAGCGTTGCGGATCTCGTCCAACGCGAACCAGCCGCCAGCGAACGGGTGGAATGGATTGTCCTTAACGACGATCCGAGCGTCTCGGTAGACGATCTTAGCGCTGCGCTGCCGCCTTCGGTCCTTCCTCTGACGCGCATTCTCGCCGACGGGTCGAATGCGGGCATCGTCGCCCGGCTCAACCAGGGGATCGCAGCGGCGAGACATTCTTGGATCATATTCCTGGATTGCGATGACGAGCTCGACCCGGCCGCTCTGGGGGTGCTTGACCATTACATCGCGCTCTTCCCGCAATGTCGTTACATCGCGTCCGCGATGACGGACATCGACGAGAGCGGTCGCGCCTTGAGATCCCGGTTCCACGAGCACCCGACGACAGACCTGTTCGAGTCCGGCATGGTCGCCTCGCACCTGAAGGCCGTCCGGAGCGACCTGATCTTTGAACTTGGGGGTTTGGACGAGGCCTTCAGCGGCGTGCAGGACTACGATCTCGCACTGCGGGCGGCCGCTCACGAGCCTCTGCTGCAAATTCCCGAGCGCCTCTACCGCTACCGCTGGCATCAAGCCTCCCAAACGGTGGCCCGCCAACGTCTCCAGGCTCTTCTGGCGCGGGCGGCGAAGGCACGGTTTTTGCGCGATATCGTTGCACACGATCCGGCATTGAAGGAATAGCTTCGCTTGCAAAGGTATTTTCGACCCGCGAGCGTGCGACGTCGCGCTGCTTGACACACCGTTACGTAGCGGACTAGTTCGCCCGTTCCAGTCGTCCGGAGCGTCCGTTCGAGGGGTGCCTTCTTGCCCGGACGCCCCGGAAGCATGCTATGCAGCCGTTGTTGTACCGCGATCCCGACCGTCGCGAAGGAAATGGACCCCTGATGGCGCCTGATTTGACTATTCGGAAGGCTGACGAAAGCATCTCCCCGCTCGCGATGGTGGGCGCGATCGTCAGAAACCGCAACTTGATCTGGCGACTCGCTCGTAGGGAATTGGAAGCTCGCTACCGAGGCTCCCATCTGGGATTGCTGTGGATCGTCTTGCTGCCCCTCCTGATGCTGAGCGTCTACACATTCGCGTTCGGCGTCGTGTTCAAGGCCCGTTGGGCGGAAGCCAACACAGATTCCCCCTGGGTCTTCGCGATCTTCCTGTTCGCGGGGCTGTCGTTCTTCAATGTTTTTGCGGAGATGGTCGCCCGAGCTCCATCGCTGATGACCGAGAACGCGAGCTACATCAAGAAGCTTCTGTTCCCGATCGAAATCCTGCCGGTTGTTCAGCTTCTTGTGTCTCTGTTCAACTTCATGGTGTCCCTGATCCTCTTGCTGGCGATGCAATTCGCCGTTCTTGGCCCGCCGCCACTTACTGCATTTTTGACACCACTCGCGTTGTTGCCGCTGGCCCTTTTTTCCCTTGGCCTGACTTGGTTCTTGTCCGCGTTGGGCGTGTATCTTCGCGACTTGCGCCAGATCGTCGGCGTCGCCGTGACGATCGCCTTGTTTCTTAGCCCGGTCTTCTTTCCGGTGTCGGCCGTTCCTGTCGAAGTTCGCTCCATCATTCAGCTCAACCCCCTCAGCACGATCGTCGAAACCGGACGCAATGTGCTCTTTTTCGGACGTGTGCCGGATTGGGGGCCTTGGATGATGAACCTGCTCTTCAACGCGTTTGTCGCTTGGCTTGGGTTCGCTTGGTTCACAAAAACACGCAGAGGCTTCGCCGATGTCATCTGAAGTGGTTGTCAAAGCCGAAGGCTTGGGAAAGGCGTATGCCATTTTCAAGAAACCGGAAGACCGGCTCAAGCAGATGCTCAGTATGGGGCGCCGCCGGTATTACGACGAATACTGGGCGCTTCGTGATGTGAATTTGGAGATCCGCAAAGGAGAAACGGTCGCTCTGATCGGCCATAACGGCGCCGGAAAATCAACGTTCCTGCAACTGCTTTGCGGAACCGTCAATCCTTCCACCGGCAACATCGCAGTTGCTGGTCGCGTCGGTGCGCTTCTCGAACTCGGCGCAGGCTTCAATCCGGAATTTACCGGCCGCGAGAACATGCAGCTCGCTGCGTCAGTCCTCGGCCTCTCCCCGGCCGAGATCGCAGAACGGGCCGATGCGATCGCCGAATTCGCCAGCATCGGCGACTTTCTCGACCAACCCGTCAAGCTTTACTCAAGCGGCATGTATGCGCGCCTGGCCTTCGCGGTCATGGCCCACGTCAATCCCGACCTCCTGATCGTGGACGAGATTCTGTCCGTCGGCGACGCCGCCTTCCAGCAGAAATGCATGCGTTTCATTCGCAAGTTCAAAGAGAATGGAACACTACTGTTCGTCTCGCACGATACGGCCGCCGTATTAAATCTGTGCGACCGGGCCGTGTGGCTTGATGCTGGCACAGTGAGAATGGTCGGAAGCGCGAAAGATGTCTGCAGCACCTACCAGGCCTCGATCGAGGGTGAAAAGGTCAACACCAATGCCTTTAAGATCGGCGGCAGTCGGAAGGCTGCGCCGGAGCCCGAGTTGCCGAGGGATCATCGAGAGGAAATCCTCGAAGAGGCAGGGCTGAAGCCGCAGGCCCAGGTTTTCAATTTTGATCCTGATGCACCATGGTTCGGCGCCCGGGGCGCGACGATCGAGAACGTCTTTATCACCGACAGCGGGGGAAACGCGGTCAACTCGTTCGATGGCGGCGAACTCATCACTCTCCATGTGGAAGCAGTCGCCCATGCGGCCATCTTAAAACCAATCATCGGATTTTACGTCAAGGACAGGCTTGGACAACATCTCTTTGGTGACAACACCTATTTGAGTTTTGCGCATGACAATCGCGAGACCCCAGCAGGCTCGATCGTAAGCGCGTCCTTCGAATTTCGTGTTCCCTACATGCCTCCAGGAGACTACGCGATTCAAGTTGCGATCGCCGCTGGAACTCCTGACGATCACATCCAGCATCATTGGGTCGATGACGTCATCGTATTTCGCGTTACAGGGCAGAATAGCAGCAAGGGCCTTATTGGAATCCCCATGAAGTCGATCAATCTCGACATTCGTTCAGATGTCGCCGTCGAATAGCGACGCAGCTTAACTGCTCAATCTACCTACGCGTAGTGGAACTGGCCCGTTACTTCTGAAGACATAGAACGAACACACCGCCCGAGTACTCAGCCGCAATTCCGAAAGTCGGGGACTGGATAAATTTCCAGAATGCACGACTGAATCCTGCCGCGCGTGCGCGCTCAAGTATGTCCCAGCCTGCAATTTCGAACACCAGCGAACCTCCGGTTCCCATTGGGTCGCCATGCCACTCAGGCTCAAGGATATGGTTCAGCTTGCCATCGACAAGGGTCGTTCGCACCTGCGATTCTTGATCCATGAATCGAAAGGGGCATGTACCGATGTGCCATCCGCCTGGCTTAAGAACGCGCGCAATCTCTGACAATGCTCGGTCCAGATACGGTACATGTTCCAAGACCTCGTTGGAGGTCACCAAATCAAAGCTCGCGTCGGCGAAGCTGAGTT
>NZ_JBFUKD010000105.1:0-8268 GCF_056401005.1 Microvirga sp. P4_G7
GGCGAACAATGCCCCGGCGCGACCATGACGCTGGAAGAGAAACTCGAAGTCGCCGAATTGCTCGACGCCATGGGCGTCGACATCATCGAAGCCGGTTTCCCGATTGCTTCGAACGGTGATTTCGAGGCGGTCTCTATGATCGCTCAACGGGTGAAGAATGCTGTCGTCGCCGGGCTGGCGCGCGCCATTCCCGTCGATATCGCGCGGGCAGGGGAGGCCGTTCGCCACGCCGCGCGCTCGCGCATTCACACCTTCGTCTCCACGTCGCCCATCCATCTGGAACATCAGATGCGCAAGTCGGAAGCGGACGTGCTCGAGATCATCACAGCGACGGTCGCGCAGGCGCGCAACCTCGTCGAGGACGTGGAATGGTCGGGCATGGACGCGACGCGGACGCCAATCGACTACCTCTGCCGTTGCGTCGAAGTGGCGATCAAGGCTGGAGCGACCACGATCAATCTTCCCGACACGGTCGGATACGCCGTGCCGGATGAATATCGCGCCATGTTCAAGGCGGTGCGCGAGCGCGTCCCGAACGCGGACAAGGCGATCTTCTCCGCCCATTGTCACAACGATCTCGGTCTCGCCGTCGCCAATTCGCTGGCCGCGGTCGAAGGCGGCGCACGTCAGATCGAATGCACGATGAACGGCATCGGCGAACGCGCCGGCAATGCCGCCCTTGAAGAACTCGTGATGGCGATCCGCACCCGCGGCGACGTGCTGCCCTACGAGACGGGCATCGACTCGACCATGCTGACGCGCGCATCGAAGCTGGTGGCGGCCGCGACGTCCTTCCCGGTCCAATACAACAAGGCCATCGTCGGGCGGAACGCCTTCGCGCACGAAAGCGRCATTCACCAGGACGGCATGCTCAAGCACGCACAGACCTACGAGATCATGACGCCGGACTCGGTGGGCGTATCGAAGACCTCGTTGGTGATGGGCAAGCATTCCGGACGCGCCGCCTTCCGCAACAAGCTGAAGGAACTCGGCTACGAATTGGGCGCGAACCAACTCGAAGACGTCTTCGGGCGCTTCAAGGAACTGGCTGATCGCAAGAAGGACGTCTACGACGAGGATATCGAGGCGCTCGTCGATCAGAATCTCGCCACCGCCAACGACCGCATCAAGCTGGTCTCCCTGTCCATCGTCGCGGGAACGCGCGGTCCGCAACGCGCCACCATGAAGCTCGACGTCGACGGTCGTGTCGTCACCGAAGAGCAAGAAGGCAACGGACCCGTCGATGCGACGTTCAACGCCATCAAGGCGTTGGTACCGCACGAGGCCGTGCTGGAGCTCTATCAGGTGCACGCGGTCACCGAGGGGACGGACGCGCAGGCGGAAGTGTCCGTCAGGCTCACCGCGGACGGACGCAGCGTCACCTCCCGCGCCGCCGATCCCGATACGCTCGTCGCTTCGGCGCAGGCCTATCTCGGCGCGTTGAACAAACTCGTGGCCCGCGGCGCCCGCGTGCACGCTCACGCGGCTGAGTGAGCGCAAGTTGGATACGAAACCCAGATGGACGTGCGAGCCACGTCCATCTGAAGCGATCTAGCGTCAAGCCGTCGGGTCGTGCACCGGCAAGCTCCTCCGCGGCTTGACCGTCGACAGCACGAACCTAGAAAGCCCATCTGCCTCGCCCGGAGAGCCACGCCCCTCTTGCGCGTCTCTTTTGGCCCCTTTTTGAGCGTCCCTTTTGCATGAAAGCGCTATGTGAGATGATGGCGTCAGCCAGAGGGTTGGACGCTCTCAACTTTGTCGGATGAGATCCGGATGGGCAAAGATCTGGTTTGCGACAAGTCGCGGGGGATATTCTCCACCACACGGAGGGAACCGCCATGAGTGAGGTCAAACCAAGCGACGATCCGCGCGATTATCTGGTCGCCCAGGGTTACGAGAACTACGGCGAGACGGATCACGAGACTTGGCGAACGCTGGCGCGCCGCCAGCGCGAAATCCTGAAGGGCAGGGTCGCCGACCAATTCCTCGAAGGGCTGGATCGGCTTGGCATCGGCGAGGAGGGCATTCCCGACTTCCGCGTCATGAACCAGCGCCTGAAGGCGGCCACGGGCTGGGAGGTGGTGGCGGTACCGGGGCTGATCCCCGACCTGGCGTTCTTCCGGCTCCTTGCGGACAGAAAGTTCCCGGCCGGGTTCTGGATCCGAAAGCCCGAGCAGATCGACTACATCGAAGAGCCGGACATCTTCCACGACGTCTTCGGGCACGTGCCCTTGATCATGCAGCCCATCTACGCCGATTACCTGGAGGCCTATGGCAAGGCGGGTCTTATCGCGGCGCAAAAAGGGGCCCTGAAGCGTCTGGCGCGGCTCTACTGGTACACGGTCGAGTTCGGCTTGGCGCGGACAGCCGACGGCCTGCGGATCGTCGGGGCCGGCATCGCATCCTCGCCTTCGGAGACCCTGTTCGCGTTGGAAAGCGCATCGCCGAACCGCGTTGCATTCGATTTGGCGCGCGTGATGCGCACGCGCTATCGAATCGACGATTTCCAGGAAACCTATTTTGTCCTCGACAGCATCGAGGCCTGGCCGTCCCTCGACCTCGATCGTCTGATCCCTCTTTGGGCGGAACTCGAGGCGCTGGAGGACATTGAACCCGGAGACGTTCAACCGGACGACCGAGTCCTGGCAAAGGGCGACGGCGCGTACCATCGCGCGAAGCCGAAATCAGCAGCCTGACAGCCGAAAAATCCGCGTCTCAGGCTAGACAGGGGGCGCGGGGTTTGTTACACGCACGGCCTCGTCAGCGGAAACCAAACTGCTGATCGTGATAAAGTGTCTTTTCACAGGCACTTACAAGAAGATGGGCGCATAGCTCAGTTGGTAGAGCAGCTGACTCTTAATCAGCGGGTCCWWGGTTCGAGCCCTTGTGCGCCCACCATCTTCTCTCCCTTGTTTTGCAACGAAACTGGCGAACGCGGTACTCGCTTCCGGCTGGAACGGAATSCGCAGTTTGCAGACCGGTTTGCCGACTTCCTTCTTTCCTTCCGGCAAGCGCTTCCGAATTGCGGCCGCTGCCAGCCTCACATCGGCCCCCGAATGGCGGGCATCGAACGCTCTTCCACGTCTTTCAGCGGGTGGCCCGTCAGCGAGGCGTCCAGGTATTTCGATCGTTGCTCGATGAGCGAGCGCGATGTCCTGGATCGTCGTAAGGGATTCGTGAGGGCGCCGCGATGCGTATACAGACTGTGTGCATGCTTGGCCCACCAACAATACACGCGTTGATTTCTCGAGTGTGTGATTAGCCTACCTCGTCAAAGAACTCGGGCGCTCTCTATTGCTCTAAGCGGTCGCGAATTCATTTATGGGTTGACCCGCGGCGTGAGGGCTCGCAAATTTGAAAAACATTTCGGTACCCCAAGAGCGAAGGCGCCAACGTCCGACGTGGCAATTGTCTTCGGGACCGCGAGTGTGCGCGTGCGCCCACCAAGTCCAAGTTCCAAGTTCCAAAATCCGAGTTCCAAAATCCGAGTTCCAAGTCGACGTCGAAGTCGACGTCGAAGTCGAAGTCCAGGAAAGTCACTGCCCGGTATCGCCCATCCAACACGCATAGAGGTACATCGTGAGCCAAGAGAAAACGCCAAAGCACTCTGCATCTCAGACGAGCATCGACCGGCGAAAAGTTTTGATGGGCAGTACCGGATTGATGGCGGCGGCCGTCGCCTTCAGTTCTACGGCCGTGGCGCAAGCGCAGACCACACCGTCCGCGCCCGCTCCGACAGGCGCTGGCGGAAGACCGAATATCCTCGTCATCTGGGGCGATGATGTCGGCATCGCCAACATCAGCGCCTATTCCAACGGCCTCATGGGTTATGAGACACCGAACATCGATCGCATCGGTCGCGAAGGCATCAAGTTTCAGCACTATTACGGCGAGCAGTCGTGCACGGCGGGCCGCGCCGCATTTCTCACTGGCCAACATGGCATTCGCACCGGCCTCACAAAGGTAGGCTTTCCCGGGGCGCCGATGGRCATGAGTCAACTGGACCCTTCAGTCGGCGGTCTCCTAAAAAATCTCGGCTACGCGACGGGACAGTTCGGAAAGAATCACGTCGGTGACCGAAATGAGTCACTGCCGACCGTGAATGGGTTCGACGAGTTTTTCGGCAATCTGTATCATCTCAATGCGGAAGAGGAACCGGAGCTTCCGGACTATCCTAAGGACCCGGCCTACAAAGCGAAGTTCGGGCCGCGGGGCGTGCTCAAATGCAAGGCGACCGACATTGACGATCCTACGATCGACCCGCGCTTCGGGAAGATCGGCAAGCAGACGATCGAAGACACTGGTGCTCTGACCAAGAAACGGATGGAGACGATTGACGACGAGACGTCGGCCGCGGCCATTGATTATATGAAGCGGCAACAAACGGCGGGTAAGCCGTTTTTCGTGTGGTTCAACAGTACGCGCATGCATTTGCGTACGCACGTTCGCGGAGAGCATAGGGGCCGCTACAAGCACGGCGACAGCGAATACATCGATGGAATGATGGAGCACGACGATACCGTGGGCAACCTGCTCAAAGCCCTCGACGAGATGGGTATCGCGAACAACACGATCGTCGTCTATTCAAGCGACAACGGCCCCCACATGAACACTTGGCCGGATGGAGCCATGACCTGGTTCCGCAGTGAGAAAAACACCAACTGGGAAGGTGCCTTCCGCGTCCCTTGTCTGGTTCGGTGGCCAGGAGCTGTTCAAGCCGGTACCGTCACCAACCAGATCATGAGCCATAATGACTGGATTCCGACGTTCTGTGCCGTGGCTGGCGAACCTGACGTCGTCAACAAGCTGAAAGCCGGCTATGTGGCCAACGGCATCAATTATAAGGTCCACTTGGACGGCTATGACCAGTCCACGTTCTTGAAAACGGTGAACGGGAGCGCTGCGAACAACAATGGCGCGAAGAGCGCCCGCGACAAGTTCTTCTACTCCGATGACGATGGCCTTCTCGTAGGCATGCGGCAGGGCGACTACAAGTTCGTATTCTCCGAGCAACGCAAGGAGGGCACGATGGGCGTGTGGGCCGAACCCTTCACGACACTCCGTCTTCAGAAAATATTCAATCTGATGCAGGATCCGTTCGAACGCGCCGACATAACGTCCAACACCTTCTGGGACTGGCAGCTCAACCACGTTGGAGGGGCATACGGGATGATGGACGAAGTCTTTCAGTTCGTAGAGACGTTCAAGGCGTTCCCACCACGTTCATTCCCGCCGAGCTTCAATCCCGCGAACATTCTGGAAAGCATGATGGACGACATCAAAACCAAAAACTCCTTAAAGGAGGGATTGGATTTTGATCGGATTCGCGGAGGCTTGAACCGGATGATTCAAGAACGGCTGCAAGCTCCTCGGTAATTCAACGCATCCTGCGATGGCGGCTCACGGTTCAAATCTCGTGCCGGGAAATGGATCCGTTCAGACCGCTCGGTTTGATTGGATAGGCTGCGACCCTCGTGGGTATTTGCTGTGTCGGAACGACGTTCCGACACAGCGTCACGGGAGACGCAGTCTCATTCGACGACGCGGCATCCAGCCTCCAACGGGGCGAACGGTGTCCGTTCTGCGGAGCCGACGCGCTACTTCGGAAACAGGAACGTCATACCCGCCCGCAGTCCGAAGCCTTTCGGTCCTGCTTCAGGCGAGAGGGCGTAATAGCGTGCGCCGACGAAAAGGCTGATGGGCTGCCGCTCCACCTTAATGAGTTTGGCGACGATCGCATTGATTGGAACGGTCAGTTTGTTGTTCGCCCAGTCATAGGACGACTCGCTGTTGAGCGTGAAGGTCCATGCGTCGGCGGTCGTGTAGGAAATGAATGGCTGCAAGAAGGTCGTGTTGACCGGACCGGTTCCGCTTCGGGTCGCTCCCCCGACCGACCAGACGTGGTTCGCAAGGGCTCCGATTGTCCACGGCCCATCCTGTTTAAGCACAACCGCCGTAGGACCTGCACCCCATCTGCCGTCGCCGAGCAGATCATCCGTTGCCGTTGGGAGGTGGAAAACGGGGCCGATGCCCCAGATGACACCGCTCGGCCCGGGCGCACGCGGAGAAAAGAACAGGCTTTGCGTCGTATCGGAAAGCCCGAACTGACGCCCGGAGCCGGGCACGATATCCCATTGCGTGATGATGGGGAGGATCGTTCGCGAGATGACGTTCCACTCGGAATTGATGGTGATAGGAATGACGGGCTGGATGTTCAGCGTTCCGCGCCCGCCCTTATCGTCAGGGCCGATCCGACCATCGTAGTTGAACTGGAACGGAACGCTGATGAGATCTGCAACCGGATTGCTGAGTTTTTTGGCCAAGTCCGCATCCTGCGCGACAGCCGGCGAGGCGCGCGCGACGAGGCCGATGATGCAGACGACGTAAACGAGCGTAAAGCGAGCGAGCCAATTCAAGCGAACCTCCTGCGGTTCGCCCACCGTGCCAGCAGGGCCGGCAGCGAAATGGCTTAACACGCTGAACAGAGATTACACCTCAACATTATTGGAAAGGAAAGATGCGGTTCCAATCATTTTTCATGCTGATGATCGTCCAACCGTTTTTCTTCGCCTCGTCATAGAGCGCGGGCGTGAAGGTCCCGACCTTGCTGTCGGGGAGACCGGTGGCTGGGCCGTAGGCGTATTCGCGGGCAGAATCGTCGTGCAGAACCATCATCGCCAGCCGCGCGCCGGATCCTGCTCCGGTCCATTCCAACATTTGCCGGTCGCCGCCGGAATTGCCGAAGGCAGCGCTTGGTCGGCGGCCTATCATCAGGTGAATGCCCTCGGGCTTGCCGGCATTGTTGTCGTTGAGAAGAAGTTTCGGTTCCTTGGTCAGGAACGGCTTGCCGTTCTTGGCGTACGCAAATTTCGTGCCGCCCGCAGTACCGATCACCTGTTCCGGGGGGATGCCGTAAACCCTTTGGGAATAGACGCGAACGAAGTCCTGGCCGCCTCCGGTCACGATGTAAGGCTTGAATCCATTGTCGCGCAGATGACCCAGAACCTCCAGCATCGGCTGATACACGAGTTCGGTGTAGGGGCGGTTCCAACGTGGATGCCGAGCCGTTTCGAGCCACTTCGTGGCCTCGGCGTTGAATTCGTCGACCGTCATGCCGGTCAGCGTCGCCGCGAGTATCTTCTCGAGATCCTTTAGCGAAAGCTTCGCCATTGCTTCTCGATTTCCGGATAGGACGGTCTTGAAGGGTTCGACATTCTTGAGTTCGGGTCGTTTCGCCACGACCGCCGGAACACGTTCGAGACTGTAGACCACCTGCGAATACATCGGATGCTCGACCCAAAGCGTGCCGTCCTGATCGAATGTCGCGATGCGCTCCTCGGKAGGAATGTAGCTCCCGCTCGACCTGTCCGTCGTGGCACGCACAAAGTCGAATATCGCTCGTTTCGCCGCGCCGTCGTTCCAGGATGGCAATGGAGCAGCCGAAGCTTGCGCGGATGCTGCAAGGGGACGAAAAGGTCCGGACACGGCTGGGAGCGTCGCTAGCATCGACAACATCACACGACGACTGATCCCGGAAGGCGAGAGCGGATCCACCATGTTCGGTTTCCTTTAACGCGCGTTAAGAAGGGTTTGGAGTTCTCTATGAGGAATGTTCACTTTGTCCTGACGTCGAGCGTGGGCTTTCGGCGTCAGGACGTGCGGCTGCTTACAATCCGCGTCAGTTGACGTTCACTTTGAAGGTGATCACCGATGTTCCGGGCTTTTCATCGATACTCTTCCCGGTGGTGGTAATTGCGAAAGTATCGGGCCCTCGATATCCGGCGGATGGCTCGTAGACCCATGTGTCCTTGTCCGTCAGTCGAACCGTCCCGTGTTGAGCCTTCTGACTGATCTGAGAATTGGCAAGCGTGCCGCGAACACGCATGCCATGCATGCATCCTTGCCCCACCTTGACGTCAAATGCCTCGGTGTTGTTGGCGCCGAAGATGGCCGGCTGGCCCGCGATGTTGCATGCATCGACAGCGAGGGCGGCGYCCGTTGGTAGAATCAAAATTGGAATCGCAGCGACAAGTGATATCAGCCTCATGACGATCTCCTCTGGTACCTTCTTGGAAATTTACGCCATTACGGTCCTCTCCCTTTCCGCGTGCGGCTCCTCTCTTGATCGGGCGCTCGCCGCGTCGTTCCGAGAACTATGCCTTAGAATTCATCGGAGCTGTCGCGGCACCGATAGCCGATGAAGCATTGCGGATTGTTCGAGCTGGGCACCCACGCGGGCTCGGGGAACTGATTGACGAGGCACTCTGC
>NZ_JBFUKD010000106.1:0-8178 GCF_056401005.1 Microvirga sp. P4_G7
ATCATCGACCTGCCGGATCTCGGCGGCGCCAAGAAGCTGCGCGATCTCGACGTCAAAGTACGCAGTCTCATGAGCTTCGAGGGCCACTGAGCGGCAAGAGAGCTCCCCTCAGTCCGTCGGGCGCTTTTCCCAGAACACGGTGCCGTCGAAGGCGAAGACTTCTTCTCCGTGCTGATTGACCCCGCTGTTGTGATGAAAGGCGAGGCCCCATCCGGATCGCGACGCCGACGAACGCCTGTTCGTCAGCGTTGTTCGATAGGAAATCGTGTCGCCGGCGAAAACCGGTTTCAGCCACTTCAAGTTGGTGAAACCCGGCGACGGTCCGAGCCGGGCCGGACGTTCGCCGCGCCGCAACGCCTCCGTGCGGATGCGGTGACGTTCGGCGGCCATGAGTTTCATCCACACCCCTGCCGTCTGCCATCCTGAGGCGCAGAGAGCACCGAAGAGGCTGTCTTTCGCCGCTTGCGCATCGACGTGGAAGCGCTGCGGGTCATAGTTCTTTGCGAAGCGGATGATCTCTTCCGCTTCGAACCTGTAGGATCCGATATCGCTCGTCTGACCGATCAAAAGGTCGTCGAGATACGAATTTCCGGTGACACTGGGCGCCGCGGCCGGACGGCTGTCGCTCGCTTTTCGTGGCGCTTTCGCGGGGGTTGCCTTCACGCGGGGTGCGGGATTCCCGGGTTCGCGACGCCCGAACATCACCCAAGCCGTCTGTTTCAGCACGACCTCGTCGGATTGGTTCAAAACCTCGAACTGAAATTTCACCAATCCGAGATCCGGGCGACTTTGCGAGGCGCGTGTYTCCAGGATTGTCATGCGCGAGCGTAGCGTGTCGCCGGGACGGACCGGTTTCAGCCATTTCTGCTCCTCGATGCCAGGCGATCCCATCGATGTGGAATCGAGCAGCACTCCGTCCGCGAAAAGCCGCATGTTGATGGCGCTCGTATGCCATCCCGAGGCGATCAATGTCCCGACGAAGCTTTCCTTCGCCGCCACCTCGTCCACGTGAAAGGGTTGAGGGTCGTATTCCAACGCAAAGGCGATCATCTCGTCTTTGCTGACGGGAACCGGCCCGAAGATCTGGCTCGTTCCGGATACGAAGTCTTCGAAGTGCAAACGGGGCATTGCATTCCTTGTGCCGCAGCGAGGGCCGCATCGTCGTGAGAGCGTCCCGGCTTTCGTCAGGTCGCAAAACGTCCGGCGGCGTTATGGGCCAGGCGGATCGGCTCCGGAAGTCGAAACTTAGGAGAACAGCGCAAAACGAGCTCCGCTGCTGTCGGAATATCGGCCATGTGTCCAGGGGAGATGAACATCGGGTTCTTGGCCGTGCGCGTCCTCAGGGCGACGCCGATCGACTCGCCTTTGTGGATCAGGGGCGCGGAGGAACCCTTCTCCTCCCTCAGGTCGCTGTAACGACCACACAGGAGCGTCTTGCCACAGCCGATGGTCGGTCGATCGAGCCACAGCCCCATATGGCTGGCAATCCCGATCCGCCGGGGATGGGCGATACCCATTCCGTCGAAGAGAAACACGTCCGGCATGGTTTCAAGCTTTTCGAACGCTTCTTCGAGAACCGGCCCCTCGCGAAAGCTGAGAAGTCCTGGAATATAGGGAAACGGTGTCGGTCGCTGGGCGAGGACGACCTCAACCGGCTTGAAGTCCGGATAGGTCGCGACGACGATCGCGGCCTGGGACTGCTCGTTCTTTACGCTCACATCGACCCCGGCGATCAGGGTGATGGCGTCCAGGTCGATGGGGGCATTTGAAATGACATCGGCTCGGAGATCGTTCTGGAGCGCGATGGCCTGCTGGGGCGTCAGGTCCCAGCGATGAAGTGCGGAAAGGTGCATGACGCAGTAGATCGTCGCTCCGGAGGCTTCTGACAAGGAAGGCTATCGCCGGGCAAAGCGGCGTCGATTGACGTCAGAAGCGATTCTGACGCCAATGCTCATTGTCGTGGCGGCGGTGGACGAGGCCGTAGAAGGCGCTGTAGGCAAAGCCGCACGCGACCAGAAGCGCCAAAATAAGCTCAGCCGCACCCAGGCTCGGCGAGATGATCGCGCCGCCGACGGTGTAGGCTACCTCTTCAATGGAATCCTGCATGCGGGAACCCTCCATGCTGGACTAATGCCTAAGCGACCTGAACCGACGCCGAACCGATCGATCACGATTTCGTTAGTTCGCGAATCGGAAATGCAGGACGTCACCGTCCTGAACCGGATATTCCTTGCCCTCGAGCCTTAGTTTTCCGGCATCGCGCGCGCCCGATTCACCCTTGAGGGTCACATAATCCGGGTAAGCGATCGTCTCGGCCCGGATGAAGCCTTTTTCGAAATCCGTATGGATCACGCCGGCGGCCTGCGGAGCGCGGGTCCCCTTGGTGATGGTCCAAGCTCTCGCTTCCTTGGGGCCGACCGTGAAGTAGGTGACCAGGCCGAGCAGCTCATATCCGGCCCGGATGACCCGGTTGAGGCCCGGTTCCTTGAGGCCGATGGCGTCGAGATAGTCCTTCTGCTCATCGGGAGCGAGGACTGCGATTTCGCTCTCGATCTTGGCCGAAACGACAACCGCCTTCGCACCCTCTTCCTTCGCGCGCGCGATGACCTTGGCCGAGAAAGCATTGCCTTCGTCGGCCGACGCTTCCTCCACATTGCAGACGTAGAGAACGGGCTTGGAGGTCAGGAGGCCAAGCATCTGGAACAGGCGTTCTTCTTCGGGCTTGCGCTCGACGAAGCGGGCTGGTCGACCCTCGCGCAGGAGAACGAGCGAACGGTTGACGAGATCCAGGGTTTCCTTGGCCTCCTTGTCGTTCCCCTTGGCCTTCTTCTCAAGGGCCGTGACGCGCTTTTCGAGACTGTCGAGATCGGCCAGCATGAGCTCGGTCTCGATGATTTCGATATCGGCGATCGGGTCGATCTTGCCCTCGACGTGGGTGATGTCCGAATCTTCGAACGAGCGCACCACATGGGCGATCGCGTCGACTTCACGGATATTGGCCAGGAACTGGTTGCCCAGACCTTCGCCCTGCGAAGCGCCGCGAACGAGGCCGGCGATGTCGACGAAGGTCAGGCGGGTCGGGATGATCTGCGCCGAGCCGGCAATGGCCGCGAGCTGGTCGAGCCGCTCATCGGGCACCGCCACGTCGCCCACATTGGGCTCGATCGTGCAGAACGGGTAATTGGCCGCCTGCGCTGCCGCCGTCTGGGTGAGTGCGTTGAAGAGCGTGGATTTGCCCACATTCGGCAATCCGACGATGCCCATCTTGAAGCCCATGCCTCACTCCTTGCTGTTTTGAGCCCGCTCTCCGGGCCGCTTTACGTCCGTCCAGCCTCGGCCTTCCATGGCGAGGTGGACCTTGTTCTGAAAACTTGCATCGTCGCCCTTGGCGAGGAGGGCGGCGTTGTCGGCGCAGGCCCGGCACAGATCCTCGACCCAAGGTTCCTCTGCCTTGCCGAAGTCGCCGAGCACGTAGGATTGCACCATGGCCTTGTGGCCGGGGTGGCCGATGCCGAGGCGCACCCGCCGGTAATCGTTGCCGCAATGGGCGGTGATCGAGCGCAGACCGTTATGTCCGGCGTTGCCGCCGCCGACCTTGACCCTCAGCTTGGCCGGGGGAAGATCGAGTTCGTCGTAAAACACCGTGACGTCGGAAAGCGGGATCTTGAAGAAACGTTGCGCTTCGGCAACCGCCCGACCCGAATCGTTCATGTAGGTATCCGGCTTGAGCAGGAGAACCCGCTCGCCACCGATCAGTGCTTCCGTCGTCTGGCCTTGGAAACGCTTCCTCCACGGCGCCGTCGCATAGGCGCGCGCGATCTCATCCGCTGCCAAGAACCCGATGTTGTGGCGGTTTCTGGCGTAGCGTTGTCCGGGATTGCCGAGGCCGACGAAGAGGCGCATCGCTCGTGGTCATTCGTTCATAAGGAAACGCTCCGGCCTTGCGGTCGGAGCGTCGAAGCCTGTCGAAAGGAAGAGAAAGCCTCGAAAGATCAGGCCTTCGCGGCGGCAGCGGCCGGGGCTGCCTCGGCCTCTGCGGCCGGCTCTTCTTCCTTCATTCCCGACGGAGCGACGACCGTCACGAGAGTGAGGTTCTCCTGAGACGTGGCCTTGGCGCCTGCGGGCAGCTTGATGTCCGAAAGGTGGACCGACGAACCGATGTCGAGATCCGCCACCGACGCTTCGATGAAGTCCGGGATCGCGTTGGACGGCACGAGGAGTTCCACCGAGTGCTCGACGATCTGCAGGGTGCCGCCGCGCTTGACGCCGGCGCACTTGTCCTGGCCGACTACGTGGACCGGAACGACGACCTTGATCGCCTGGCCCTTGGCAAGGCGCAGGAAGTCGACATGGACCGGGAAATCGCGGACCGGGTCGAGCTGGTAATCACGGGGCAGCGCCTGGACCTTCTTCCCGTCGACCTCGATCTCGAAGATCGTGGTGAGGAAGTGGCCGGCGAAAATCAGCTGCTTCGTCTGATTGAAATCGAGAGCGATCGCCGCGGCCGGCTGACCGGCTCCATAGATGACGGCGGGAACTTGGCCTTGGCGACGAACGGCCCGGGCGGCCCCCTTGCCGGCCCGGTCGCGCGCCACGGCCTTGATTTGCTTGATAGCACTCATGGTCGTGGTCCTTTGAAGAGGTATCTGGAAAACCAAAAGCCGCCACATGGTGGCCGAGGTTCGCGCCCGTGCCTCCAAGGGTGTCGAGCGGGCGCGAGGCGGCTTATAGCGGCGACGGCCCGCAGTTGCAACAAATTAAAGGCTAATCGAACAGGCTCGAGACCGAGCTTTCCGTCGCCGTGCGGCCGATCGCTTCGCCGATGAGCGGGGCGATCGAGACGACGCGGATGTTGTGCGCCACCTTCACGGCCTCCGTCGGCATGATCGAGTCCGTGATCACCAGTTCCTTGAGCTTCGAGTTGGAAATCCTGGACACCGCTCCGCCGGAAAGAACGCCGTGGGTGATGTAGGCGTAGACTTCCTTGGCGCCGTTGGCGAGGAGGGCTTCGGCCGCGTTCACCAGCGTTCCGCCGGAATCGACGATGTCGTCGAGAAGGATGCAGGACCGCCCTGACACGTCGCCGATGATGTTCATGACCTCGGATTCGCCCGGCCRCTCACGGCGCTTGTCGACGATGGCGAGAGGAGCATCGAGGCGCTTGGCGAGGGCCCTGGCGCGCACGACGCCGCCGACGTCGGGCGAGACGACCATGCGATCGCCGTTGTCGAGGCGCTCCTTGATGTCACGGACCATGACAGGCGCGCTGAACAAGTTGTCGGTCGGAATGTCGAAGAAGCCCTGGATCTGGCCGGCGTGMAGRTCGAGSGTSAGCACGCGGTCGACACCGGCATTGGTGATCAGATTGGCGACGAGCTTGGCCGAAATCGGGGTGCGGGGACCGGGTTTCCGGTCTTGCCGGGCATAGCCGAAATAAGGGATCACCGCCGTGATGCGGCGCGCCGAGGAGCGGCGCAGGGCATCGATGATGATCAGAAGCTCCATCAAGTGGTCATTCGCCGGGAAGGAGGTCGATTGAACGACGAAAACGTCCTCGCCGCGCACGTTCTCCTGAATCTCGACGAACACTTCCATGTCCGCGAAGCGCTTCACCTGACATTTGGCGAGCGGGATGTTGAGGTAAGCGGAGATAGCCTCCGCCAGCGGACGATTGGAATTTCCCGCGACGAGCTTCATGAGAGCATCTTTGGCTGCATGTGACCTGTGGAGCCCGCCGTACGAGCGCTGGGAACGGCAAGACGAGGGGGTCTTAGCAGCGTTCAAAAGTCGTCACAATACCGAGAATGGCATGAATGTGCGGCATCGATGCCGGTTCATGCGACGCCGTTACTGCGCCGCCACAGGAGCACCCGACAACGACGCATCCGCAGTCTGGAACGGCGCCTCGGCCTTGGCCGCCGCAAGGAACTGCGCGATCTCGTCCATGCTGGAATTCGCGAGTTTGGCGAGAGTCGCCTTGTCGAGGGAGGTCCAAGGGTTGGAGGAGCCGACCTTGATCGGGCTCGATCCCGTCAGCCGCTGGGCGCGGCGCTTTTCCGAATCGAAGACGTCCCAGACATAGGCGACTGTCGTCTCGCCATCGGCGGTTTCCGTCGAAAGATAGCCGCGTACGCGATAACGCGCCTGACTGCTGGTGCCGACGATTTCGACCTTCCTATCGGACGCGGCGGAGTTGAGCTCCCCGACGAAAGCGGTCTGAACGGGTCCGGGGGCACCTTCGATGCTCTCGAGCATGATCGGGACGCCCTCCGGCGATCCGTTGACCGAGCCACCCATGTTTTGGCAGGCAGCGAGCCCCGCCACCATCGTGACGACGGCGAGCCGATGGGCATTTTTCGTTGCAATCATGGTGTTTCCCGCCCGCGTTCGTTTTGGGTCTTAACGAATTTTTAAGCTTAAGCGGCCTTCAGGTCCAGCTCAGGCCCGGCGGAAACGGATTCGAGCGTTAACAACATCGAGGCCAACGACCAGAAGTCCGGCCGCCAAACCCCAGAACGCCGAGCCGATGCCGAACATCGATACGCCCGAAGCCGTCACCGCGAGGGTCAGCGCTGCAGGAAATCGCTTACCCTCCTCGGCGACAGCCGATCCCAGCGCTCCGGCGAAGGAGCCCAAGAGGGCGAGGCCCGCCACGGTCTTGATGAGTTCCTGCGGCAGAGCCCCAATGAGCGCTATGAGAGAAGCGCTGAAGGCGGCGATGGCCACGTAACACAAGGCGTAGATCGGTCCGACCATCCACCGCTTGGACGGATCTGGGTGTGTGTCCGGTCCGGTACAGAGTGCCGCCGAGATCGCAGCGAGGTTGCTCGTGTGGGCCCCGAAGAATGCGCTCACCACCGATACGAAGCCGGTCACAGCCAGAATTGGTCGAGAGGGTGGGGAATAGCCCGCAGCTCTCAGAACCGCGAAACCCGGCAGGTTCTGCGACGCCATCGTGACCAGGAACAGGGGAATTCCCAGACCGATCAGGACGCTCGCATCGAAAACCGGCGTCACAAGGGTCAGCGAGGAAAGGGTCAGGTCCGAGGGCAGGGGCTGCGCAAACCCGCCTCCGAACGCAATGGCGAACCCACAGATCAGCACCGCCAGCACGGCCATCGCCGGATTCACGAGCCTCACGAGGAGAAAGATTGCGATCAAGGGGAGGACGAGGCCTGGAACCGCCTGCGCGCTTCCGAAAACGTCCATCACGAACCGGATGAGAATGCCGGCGAGCATCGCAGCCGCGATGGGAGTGGGGATACGCTCGATGAGACGCCCGAAGGGTTTGACAGCGGCTGCGAGAATAATAAGCGCTCCCGCCAGCAGGAACGCTCCGACGGCTGCCTGGAGCGAAATGCCGGTGGATGCGCCGATGAGGGCGGCGCCCGGCGTGGACCAGGCAGCCACCACAGGCATGCGGTAGCGAACGCTGAGAATGCCGCTCGTCGCGGCCGTGCTCAGGCATAGAGCCGCGACCCACGAAGTGGTTTGAGCCGCATCGGCCCCGACCGCATGGGCGGCGGCGATGATCAGGGCAATCGTGCTGCCGAAGCCGACGAGGACCGCGACGACGGCCGAAACCACAATTGACAAGCGCATCAGAAAGTCCGTTCGGAACCGAGAATAGACATATAAGCCCTGCAAAGCGCCCAGAACGAAATACCGGTAAAGCACTCTTTCCACGGGAAATCCGAACGCTTAAATCAGCGGGATGAGTCGAAATCCCTCCACGGACGTTCCGCCCGACATCCTCGAAAACGAGGATGAGGATGATTCCGGAACCGTTGTCGAGAACGCATCGGACGTCGAATTCGACCTCGCGGCCAATCCCGGATCCGTGAAGCGCGGAACCGAGGTGATCCGACGCTTCTGGACCACATTGCCGAATGCGCCGGGTGTCTATCGTATGCTCGATACGAAGCACGAGGTGCTCTATGTCGGGAAGGCGAACAGTCTAAAGAATCGCGTCGGTTCCTATGCGCGGGGCCAGGCGCATTCGAACCGCATCGCGCGGATGATCGCCGAAACGGCGTCGATGGAATTCGTCACGACGGCCACAGAAACCGAAGCGCTGCTCCTTGAGGCCAACCTCATCAAGCAGTTGCGACCGCGGTATAATGTGCTGCTGCGGGACGACAAGTCGCTCCCCTATATTCTGCTCACCGCCGACCATGC
>NZ_JBFUKD010000107.1:0-8123 GCF_056401005.1 Microvirga sp. P4_G7
GAAGGCTCTGAACGTCATTCCTGACCTCGTCGAGATCGGAGGAACGGCGCGCGCATATACGCCCGGTGTTCGCGATCAGCTCGAAGCGGAAATTGAGCGGCTGGCCCGTGGAACCGCCGCGATGTTTGCGATCGACGTCGCGTACGAGTTTCGCCGGCGCATACCGCCCGTGGTCAACGATGCCGCGATCGCTGCCCGCGCTCTCGAGGCGGCAAGAGGCGTCTGCGGCTTAAAGGTCGTGACGGACTTCCCTCCCTCGACCGCCGGTGATGACTTCGCATACTTTGGTGATCAGGTTCCCGGGGCGTATGTTTGGCTCGGCAACGGACCGGCCGTCGATGGGGCTTTGCATCACAACACGGCTTACGATTTCAACGACGCGGCCATCGGGACGGGAGTTGCGTTCTGGGCAACCCTTGTCGAGCAGGAACTTGCCGCGCAATCCTAAGGGCAGGAACTCGCCGCGCAATCCTAAGGGAGCCGCCGGCGAGGCCTACGTCGAGATTTCCAGGAGAGGCGTGTCGAGGAGTGTACCGTCCGCCACGTCCGCGATTCCGCGATCCGTCTGGTGCGGGCCGGCGTTGCAGGCGAGCGTCGCGCCGAAACAGGCCTTGAAGACGAGGTAGGGCGCTTGCCATGGGGCGATCTTGTCGATCGCGTCCCGTATGGCACGGAATCCCTCGGCAACGTTCTCCATGCTGTCCTCCGAAACCAGACCGCACAGTGGCAGTTCGAGGATGGCGTCGACCGTTCCGTTGGATGCAACGGCCATGCCGCCGCCTGCTGCGATCACTGCATTCGCAGCAACCGCCATATCGCGCGGATTCCCGCCGAAGACCGTCAAATTGTGGCTGTCGTGAGAGATCGTCGTACAGAAGGCGCCTCTCCAGCGCCCCCATCCGGTGAGAAAACCGATCCGCGGACGGGAATCCGCCCGTCCATGCCTGTGGACCACGCTGATGAGTGCTACATCCTCGGGCGGGACGACGAAACCGTCCTGCACGTCCGCGATCGTTTCGCCCCATTGGGTGAAACGCGGGCGATCAATGGTGGCAACGCGTGCGCGGGTCCCGCGTGCAGGAATTCTGAAATCCTGCTCCGACACCATTTGCAACTTCATCGTGTCGCGCAGCCTCCCCGCGGGAAAGCGTTCCAAGTCGCGAGCCATCATGCCGTGTGTCGCGATGAGCTGCCCGCTCGCGAATACATGCCTGGCGCGGAATTCTGTCAGGTCGGCGAAGACGGCAAGGTCAGCGCGGCGTCCACTGGCGACAAGACCAAGATCGTTGCGTCCGAGCCTGTTCGCAGCATTGAGGGTTGCCGCGCGAAGTGCCCATTCCGCACGCATGCCATAGCGGACCAGCCGGCGCACCACGTCGTCGAGCCCTCCAGCGGATTCAAGGTCATCCGGAAAGACGTCGTCTGTGCAGAGCGTCACGGTCTGCGGGAGGTGTCCGAGTTCATTCAACGCTGCGACAAATTCGGGGAGAAGATGATCGTGTGATCCGCGCAATTCGATGGTCATGCCGGCGCGTAACTTTGCCATCAGATCGTCGGCCGACGTCAGCTCGTGATCCGACGTGATGCCAGCCGCCATGAACGCGTTCAGGTCGGTGCCGCCGAGGCCACGCGCATGGCCGCAGACGAGCTTGCCAGACGCCAGTGCCGCCTGGACGATGCCGGACATGCGTGGGTCGCGGTCGATCACGCCGCGCATATTCATGACTTCGGCGAGTCCTCCGATCTCAGGCCACGCCAACAGCGTCTCCAGTTCGGCAGGGCCGAAATCCGCGCCGGCCATTTCGAGGCCAGGCGCGGAAGGGACGCAGGAGGGCGCTAATGTGACAACGCGCAACGGTAGCTCGCGGCACGCGTCGATTGCCCACCGCACGCCCTCCAGTCCGCTGACATTGCCGAACTCGTGCGGATCCCACACGATTGTCGTGACGCCTTTGGGCAGCACGGTCTCCGCGTAAGTGGCAGGCGTCACCATCGAGCTTTCGATGTGCATGTGCGCATCGATCAGACCGGGACTGATGTAGCAGCCCTCCACGTCGATGATTTGCGATGCGGCCGAAAAACGACCGCGCTCGTGTACGCTCGCGATCAGCGGGCCGACGATCCCGATATCCGCTGCTCGTAATTCGCCTGTCACAACATCGACAATCGTGCCATGCGTCAGCAGGACGTCAAAGGCGATGTCGCCACGGGCGGCAGAAACCGCCCGGTCGCGCAAGACCAGATCGTTCAAGTCGCCGGGTTCAGTTGCGCGCGCGCTCATCGCTCGGCCTCCGTGTGGAGTGCGTTGAGAGTGATTTCGCGAGCGCGGTCGGCGTCGATCGCGGTCGCAACTTCGGCGTTGAACACGGCGTTGTATCGGCTGTCGACAACCGTACGGCCACGTGTATGGACGCCGGCAAGTTCGACTTCAATGCGCGCGGGTGAAAACATCACGACATCTTCCTCGACGAAAGCGACCGCTGCGATCGGATCATACAAGGACATGGCCGGGCGTCTTCGCTTGATGGCGATATCGATGAAGGCCTCCAGCAGATCGGCCAGAACGGCCGCATTGTCGCCTTTGGCCGCACGGATCGGATCAACCGCCGACGGCTCGACGAGAACCTTTCGACAGATGTCGAGATCGACCATCCGCAGTGGGATGCCGCTCGCGAGAACAATCGCAAGCGCCTCCGGATCGGCAAAAGCATTGAACTCGGCTGATGGGGTGTGATTTCCGCTGGTGACGCCGCCACCCATGAAGGTCACCTGACCGATCCTCGCCGCAAGATCGGGGCGGGCAAGGGCAAGTGCTGCGATATTGGTCAACGGACCGAGCGCGAGAATGTGGAACGGCGCCTTGTCATCCGATTCGAGCCATTGGCAAAGTGCTTGAAACGCATCGCTCGGCGGAAGTGGCTCTGCGTCAGGGAGGGACCGGCCGACGGTGGGAATGCCATTCGCGCCGAGAACATGCTGCGCGGTCTCGAGTTTTCCCAACACCGGCAAAGCGCGGCCGGCGTGGATCGGAAATGACCATCCAAATGCGGCCGCTGCCCGCGCAGCATTGTCCTTCACCGCTTCGAGGGGCGCGTTGCCGAAGACTAACGATACGCCGTCGATCGTAAGGTTCGACTGATCGACGATGACAACCGCCAGAATGTCGTCGAAGCCCATATCCGTGTCGATCCAGGTTCCCATTGGGCCCTCACGCAAAACGCCTGAGGGGCGCAGCCACCTCGACTGGGAGGTCGAACTTCAGCGATGCCCCGAGGGGATGGACAGTCTCGCTTGCGTCGACCTCGGCTTTGATAGCACCGAGTGGCGTCGTCAGAAGATACTCGCGCGTGCTGCCGGCGAATGAGACGCCAAGAACGGCTCCCTCGTACGGACCCTCGTCGAGCTTGACCATTTTGGGTCGCCACGCGAGGCCCGCGACATCCGCAGGGGCGGGCTTGGACAGCGCGATCAACCCTCGCTCGGTCTTGAGCTGACCGTTCTCAACTGCAAAAACATTCTCGAAGCCGACGAAATCGGCGACGAATGCGGATGCGGGCGCGTTGTAGATTTCCTCGGGCGTTCCAATCTGCTCGATTCGGCCGTCGAGCATGACGACGATCCGATCGGCAAGCGCCAGGGCTTCCACCTGATCGTGCGTGACGAAAATCATAGTGACTCCAGTCTCCTTCTGAACGCGCTGCAGCTCGGTGCGCATTTCAAGACGCAGCCGGGCGTCGAGGTTGGAGAGAGGCTCGTCGAGTAGAAGGAGTTTCGGCTCCATCACCATGGAGCGCGCGAGGGCGACACGCTRCTGCTGCCCACCCRACAATTCTGCAGGCTTGCGTCCAGCATACTTGCTCAGGCCGACCGATTTCAGCCCGTCATCGACACGTTTTACGATCTCCGCATTGGGGAGCTTCTTCAAACGCAGACCGAAAGCAACATTCTCGAACACGCTGAGATGAGGGAACAGAGCGTAGGATTGGAAGACCAAACCGATGGCTCGCTTGTTCGCCGGAACGCGCGTGATATCGAGGCCGTCCAGCCGGATAGCGCCGGATTTCGGCTTGAGAAGACCCGCGATCGACCGCATGGTGGTGGTCTTGCCGCAACCGGAAGGCCCCAACAAGGCGACGAGCTCGCCCTGCCGGATGCTGAGGTCAAGCGCATTGACTGCGATTGTGTCGTCATAGGCCAGCGTCAACCGCTCGAGACTTAGGAACGAAGCGTCAGACATAACGTGAGAATCCCAGAAAGCGTTCGGCGAGAAACACGATGCCGATGGACATGAAAGCGAGAAGCGCCGAGAGCGCCGCAACCGAAGGATCGTAGGTCGTCTCGAGATAGGCGAGCATATCGATAGGCAGCGTCCGCGTGCCCGGCCCGGACAAGAACAGCGATACCGGAACTTGGTTGAAGCTGGTGACGAACCCGAGAATGAATGCCGCCAGAATGCCGCCGCGGACACTGGGAAGGACAACACGGAAGAAGGCGCCGAGACGCGAACAGCCCAAAAGGACCGCGGCTTCTTCGATGTCGCTGCGCAAGTTGGCCATGCTGGCAGACACCACCCTGACCGCATAAGGCAATATCAGCGCGGCATGGGCCATGAACAGCGCGAGCGTCAAGTTGAAGCCGAGTGGAATCACCAAGTATCGCAGAAGAGCAAGACCAACGATGATTCCGGGCACGATGATAGGCGCCGACACGATAGTGCGGATCGCCTCGCCTGCCGGTAGTTTATAGCGGGCCAAAGCATACGAGACGGGAATCCCGATCACCAGCGCGGCGAACGTGCCGAAGATCGCAAGGAACATCGACATCGCGAAACTGGCCCGGAAGCTCTCGACTTCGAAGACCTTCAGGACCCATTTGAACGACAAACCTTGCGGTGGAAAGGCGAGCGTGTCGCCCGCCGACAACGACGCCGCGACAATGATGAAGAACGGACCGATCAGAAACAGCATGACGGTCGCAAGAACGACCGTCGACAAGAGGCGAGATGTCATCGCTTGCTCCTCGCGGTTGCAAGTCGCTTCAGCAACAGATTGGCCGAGAAGCTCATCACGATCAGGATCATGGCGATCACGCTTGCAGAAGCAAAATCATTGGCCACGGTGACGCGTTGGTAGAGCAGGGTTTCGAGCATCAAGACCTTTGATCCGCCAAGAATGGCCGGCGTGATATACGCTGTCAGAGAACCCGTGAAGACCAGTGTGCCGCCAATCACAAGGCCCTCCTTCGTGAGAGGCAGAATCACCTTCCAGAACACTTGGAGCCAGTTCGCGCCGAGAACGCGCGCAGCGGGAATGGCGTCTCGCGGCATGTTTTCAAGCGCACTTACGAGCGAAATGATCATCAGGGGCAAGAGCAATTGCAGAAGTCCGATGAAAATGGCCGTTTCGGAAAACAGGATGCGTGCCGGACTGTCGGCTAGTCCCAAGCCCGTGAGAGCCTGATTGACGATTCCGGTGCGGCCGAGAATGACAATCCATGCATAGGTGCGCGCCACCGGCGAGATCATCAGCGGAAGTACGACGAGCCCAACCATGCGACCGCGCCCTTTCGGAGGCAGGTTGACGATGCAAAGGGCAGCCGCATACCCGATTACCGCGGCAGCCAATGTCACCAATGCACCCAGCTTCAAGGTACGGATAAAAACAGTGAAGTTGAGCGGTGTGGTAAAGAAAGAGACATAGGACGCGAGAGACCATCCCTCCGTCGTTCGAACGCCTTCGGACAGCAGAATTCCGACCGGGAGAATAAAAACGATCGCAGCGAACAGCGCCCCGGGAAGGGCAAGAGCCAACGCCTCAGCTCGATTTTGAAACATCAGAATCAGTCCGTATCAGATGCGTGGCTCGATCATGATCGAGCGATGATCTCGGAAATGCCGGGACCATCGCTTCAATCGTGTCACTGCCCGACTTTGGCGTTCCATTGAGCAAGCCAGGACTCGCGGTTATCGAGGATGGCCTCGGCGGGCTGAAGGTCCAGCGATTTCACGAGATCCTCGCCATAAGTGAGATTGTCGGCGATGGCCGGCGGCAATTTGACTTCCTTGTTGGCCGGGCTGTCGACGAGCTTCTCAGCCAGCTTCGTCTGAATTTCAGTCGAGAGCCAAAAATCCATGAACTGGAGCGCCAAGTCTTTGTTCTTTGCACCCTTCGTCAAGATCATGACGTTCATGCCACCGGTCTGACCTTCCTTCGGCGTCGCCCATTTGACCGGCATGTTCATCTTGGCGAAACCTTCCCAGGCGAAACGCCCGATCGGTGCGGCCCAGATCTCTTCCTGCTGCATCAATTGCACGAGTTGCGACGAACGCACGTAGAAGGTGACGACATCGTCCTTGTGCTCGGCCACCTTTTCGATCGGCGCCTTTAGGTCCGGCGTGTTCTGTCCCATGGCCTTCCCGACCATGTAGAGCGAAGGCGGGCCCTGGTTCGTCGTCACATTGGGAAAGGCGACGCGGCCGGCGAGCTCTTTCGAAAATAGATCGTTCCACGAATTGATGGTGACCTTGTCGGAACGATACACGATCGACGTGGCATAGAAGGTGTAGCCGATGCTGAGCTTGTTGCCGATCGGATCCTTCGCGATGTCATAGAGCTTGTCGTAATTGGACAGCTTCGAGGTGTCGATCGGTTCGATGAGACCTGCGCGGGATGCAGCGAGCGCATCGGGCGTCGAGACGACGGCCATGTCGATTACGGGATTGTTCTTGTTGGCTTCGAGCTTCGCCAAGCGTTCGACACTGTTGCCCGTTTCTACGACGACCTTACAGCCGCACTTTGCTTCAAATGGATCGTAGAGAATGGTCTTGAACGCATCTTGCGCAAATCCGTAAACGGAAATGACGAGCTTCTTCTCCTGTGCGTGGGCAGACGGCATCAACAGCATCAGGGCAAAGCTCGATGTTATGAGGATTTTTGTCATATCTGGTATTTCTCCTGAGATTGAATTCTTGTGATCGGGGCCGGACCGCTCGATTGACGGATAACGAGTTGCATGGGAACGCTCGGCGATCGCGAGCTGCGGGGCGCGCTCGGATCTCGACCTTCCGTTTCGATGGCTTCGATCAAGCGCGAAACGGCGATCTCGGCGATCGTTTCCATGTCCATTCGCATCGTCGTCAGGCTCGGCGTTACAACGGGGGACCAGATCAGATCGTCGAAACCCGTGACGCTTACGTCCCGTGGAACTTGGATGCCGCCACGCTGCAGCTCCATGAGCGCGCGCAGAGCGTTGAGATCGGATACGGCACAAAACGCGCTAAATCCTTGCCGCGCTTTTGCGACGAGATCGAGGTCGCAGCCGCGCTCGCGCTCTTTCTCAACCTCCTCGACCCAGATCACATCGCACGAGGCGTCAGAACCAAGGGCCGATCGAATGCCACCAATGCGGTCGTTCTGGACATTCGACGTCGGGCTGCCTCCGATGACGACAAAGCGGCGATGGCCGAGTGAATACAGGTGCCGGCCGATTTGCTCCCCGCCGTTCCAGTGATCGGCGGCGACGGTATTTCCGGGCGTCGACGGGCTGTCGATAACGACGACAGGTCTGCCGATGTCACCGATGCGGGTGCCGCGACGCGGGACGATGACAAGTCCATCTGCTCCGCGCTCAAGGAGCCGGCTGACGGCAGCCGTCTGCGTAGCCACGTCGCCGCGGGAATCGGCGATGAGGACACCGTAGCCGCCGTTGGCTGCGGCGAACTCGATAGCCTGCGCGATCTGCGGAAACAGAGGATGAGCGATGTCGGCGAGAACAAGACCGAGAACACCGCTTCGTCCCGTACGGAGGGCCTTCCCGGGTAAGGACGGAATGTATCCGATCTCGACGGCGGTCTTGCGGATCTTCTCGACAAGCTCCGGCGAAACGCGACCCTTGCCGGACATGGCGTTCGATACGGTCGCGACCGAGACGCCGAACGTCGCGGCGATGTCGCTCAAACCGGGTCGCGAACGCTGGTTGGACATAAAGGGATGCTGTTTTTGATTAACCGTTTAATCATCTTTAAGKAACTTCCGGCGAAAGTCGAATCGGAATTGCTCGCGACCCGCAATTTTCACGCTTTCACAACGAAATAACGCTTCCCGTGCGTGGCAGGTTCTTTAGTT
>NZ_JBFUKD010000108.1:0-8096 GCF_056401005.1 Microvirga sp. P4_G7
GAGCACAGAACCACGGGAGATTTGAGCATGTCTCGAGTAGGCAAAAAGCAGGTTGGGGTTCAGTCGGGAGTGACGGCGACCATCGACGGCCAGACAGTCAAGGTTAAGGGCAGCAAGGGCGAGCTTTCGTTCCGGGTGCCGGAAGAAGTGAAGGTTGCGTTGGAAGAGGGCGCCGTAGCGGTCAATCCGCGCGACACCTCCAAGACGGCCCGCGCGAAGTGGGGCATGTCCCGCGCCCAGGTGGCAAACCTGGTCGAGGGTGTGTCCAAGGGTTTCGAGAAGCGTCTTGAGATCAACGGCGTCGGTTATCGCGCCGCCGTTGCCGGCAAGGTGCTGAAGCTCTCGCTCGGCTACAGCCACGATGTCGATTACGAAATTCCGGCCGGTGTCACCATTACGACGCCTAAGCCGACGGAAGTGATCGTTGCCGGCATCGACAAGCAAAAGGTCGGTCAGACTGCTGCTGAGATCCGCGATTTCCGCGGTCCCGAGCCCTACAAGGGCAAGGGCGTCAAGTATGCTGACGAGTTCATCTTCCGCAAGGAAGGCAAGAAGAAGTAAGGACGCATCATGGCTGAGAAGAAAGGCGCTGAAGATCGCCGCAAGGCTCGTGTGCGCCGCGCGATCAGGAAAGCAGCGAACGGACGCCCGCGGTTGTCGGTGTTCCGTTCGTCCAAGCAGATCTATGCCCAGATCATCGACGACGTGGCGGGTCATACCCTCGCTTCCGCGTCGACCCTTGAGAAGGACGTCAAGGGCAAGCTGAAGACCGGCGCCACCGTCGATGCGGCGAAGGAAGTCGGAAAGCTTGTTGCGGAACGTGCGACGAAGGCCGGCGTGAAGCAGGTCATTTTCGATCGTTCGGGCTACCTGTTCCACGGACGCGTCAAGGCTTTGGCCGACGCTGCTCGTGAGGGCGGACTCGATTTCTAAACGGCGGGTATTGAAAAACCCTGAAGCGAGCGGGCCCGCCGCCCGCGCAAGTGAGASGTCTCATGGCTAGAGAACCAAGAGAACGTGCTGATCGCGAAGAGCGCGACAGCGAATTCGTCGATCGGTTGGTACACATCAACCGCGTCGCGAAAGTCGTGAAGGGCGGCCGTCGTTTCGGCTTCGCTGCCCTCGTCGTCGTCGGTGACCAGAAAGGTCGCGTCGGCTTCGGTCACGGCAAGGCCCGCGAAGTGCCGGAAGCGATCCGCAAGGCGACTGATGCCGCCAAGCGTTCGATGATCCGCGTCGCGCTCCGCGAAGGCCGCACGCTGCATCATGACGTCAATGGTCGTCACGGTGCAGGCAAGGTCATTCTTCGCGCTGCCCCGCAGGGTACCGGCATCATCGCCGGCGGTCCGATGCGCGCCGTCTTCGAGACGGTCGGCATGCAGGACGTGGTCGCCAAGTCGCTCGGCTCCTCGAACCCGTACAATCTCGTTCGCGCAACTTTCGACGCGCTCAAGAACGAAGATAGCCCGCGTTCGGTCGCCGCTCGTCGTGGCCTGAAGGTTTCGGCTCTGCAGTCTCGCCGCCGTGAAGCGGGTGATGTCGAAGCCGTCGGCTCTGAAGCGTAAGGGAGGCTGTCATCATGGCAAAGAAGCCTGCCGCTACAGAAGCGAAAACCGTCACCGTTGAGCAGATCGGTTCGCCGATCCGCCGCGAGGGCAAGCAGCGCCAGACGCTGGTTGGTCTCAAGCTCAACAAGCTCCATCGGACCTCGACGCTTGCCGATACGCCGTCCGTGCGTGGCATGATCGAAAAGGTCAAGCACCTCGTGCGCGTTGTGGACGGGCAGTGAGGAGAGCGTCATGAAACTGAATGAAATTCGTGACAACGAAGGCGCCACCAAGAACCGCATGCGTGTGGGTCGTGGTATCGGCTCCGGCAAAGGCAAGACCGGCGGCCGCGGCGTGAAGGGTCAGACGTCCCGTTCGGGCGTCGCCATCAAGGGATTCGAAGGCGGCCAGATGCCGCTGCATCGTCGCCTGCCCAAGCGCGGCTTCAACAAGCCGAATGCGATCATTCTGAATGAGGTCAATATCGGCCGCATTCAGCAGGCGATCGAGGCCGGCAAGCTCGACAAGGCCGCAACCGTGACCATCGAGTCGCTGGTGGCTGCCGGCGTCGTGTCGAAGCCCCGCGATGGCGTGAAGATCCTCGGCATCGGCGAGATCAAGGCCAAGCTTTCCTTTGAAGTCGCCGGAGCGTCCAAGTCGGCCGTCCAGGCGATCGAGAAGGCTGGTGGCTCGGTGACCCTTCTGGGCGCCGTTGCGYAGGCGTGAGCCCGCGCCCACATTAAGCAGGATCCAAGCGGCGGCCCGCGTTGATCGCGTGGCCGCCGTTTGCGTGATGACTGTCCGCTAGTGCATGATCTCGTCGCCGAGCCGGTTACGGTGTGGCGACGAGATCATGCACAGGTTCAATATCTTGGGGCGTGATCGGGATCAGAGCCGATTTCACTTTCGCCGATCGCGCTCCGGCAAGATTTTTCGAGGACACAACGATGGCTTCAGCAGCCGAGCAGCTTGCGGCGAACATTAATTTTGGCGCTCTCGCCAAAGCCGAAGAGTTGAAGAAGCGCATCTGGTTCACCCTCGGTGCTCTTATCGTTTTCCGTCTCGGCACCTACATCCCGCTGCCAGGCATCAATCCCGAAGCGCTGCGACAGAGCTTCCAGAACGCCAGCGGCGGCGTCCTCGGACTGTTCAACATGTTCTCGGGCGGYGCAGTCGAGCGTATGGCGATCTTCGCGCTCAACATCATGCCCTACATCTCGGCCTCGATCATCGTGCAGCTGCTGACGTCGGTGCTGCCGGCTCTCGAAGCGCTGAAGAAGGAAGGCGAGGCGGGTCGCAAGATCCTCAACCAGTATACCCGCTACCTGACGGTGCTCCTCGCGGTCTTCCAATCCTGGGGCATTGCGGTTGGCCTTCAAAGCTCGGGCGGAATCGTTCAGTCGCCGGGTCCGTTCTTCCTGATCTCGACCGTGATCACGCTCACCGGCGGCACGTTGTTCCTGATGTGGCTCGGCGAGCAGATCACGTCGCGCGGCATCGGCAACGGCTCGTCGCTGATCATCTTCGCGGGCATCGTTGCGAACTTGCCGACCGCGATTGCCGGAACGCTCGAACTCGGCCGCCAGGGCGCGATTTCGACGGGTCTGATTCTCGGCGTGATCGTGATGGCGATGGCGATCATCTACTTCGTGGTGTTCATGGAGCGCGCCCAGCGGCGTCTTCTCATCAATTATCCGAAACGCCAGGTCGGCAATCGGATGTACGAGGGGCAGACCTCCTTCCTTCCGCTGAAGCTCAACACGTCGGGCGTCATTCCGCCGATTTTCGCCTCGTCGCTTCTGTTGTTGCCCGCTACCATCGCGAGCTTCCAGACGTCGGACGGCACCGGCATCGTGTCCATGCTGACGACGTATCTCGGCCACGGCCGGCCGGCATACATGTTCCTCTATGCGGCGCTGATCGTCTTCTTCGCCTTCTTCTATACGGCGATCGTGTTCAATCCGCAGGAGACCGCGGACAACCTGAAGAAGCAGGGCGGCTTCATCCCGGGCATCCGTCCCGGCGAGCGGACCGCCGAGTTCATCGACCAGGTGCTGACCCGCGTCACCGTTCTCGGCGCCGCGTATCTGGTGATCATCTGCTTGATTCCGGAAATCCTGGTGTCCTACGCTTCGCTGCCGTTCTATTTCGGCGGCACCTCGCTCCTGATCGTCGTGTCCGTCACCATGGATACGGTCGCCCAGGTCCACGGCCATCTGCTGGCGCACCAGTATGAAGGGCTCGTGAAGAAGGCTAAGCTCAAGGGCAGCCGGCGACGGTAAGGTTCTCACCGAAAGGTGCAGGTTCTCGACGACAGGGCGTGATCGGCTCGGATCGGATCACGCCCTCATATTGAGTTTGGGGGGCTCGATGAGGATCATTTTGCTGGGACCGCCAGGTGCCGGAAAGGGCACGCAGGCCGCTCGGTTGGTCGAACGGCTGGGAATTCCCCAGCTCTCGACGGGTGACATGCTGCGCGCCGCCGTAGCCGCAGGCACGCCGATCGGGCTCAAGGCCAAGGCGATCATGGATCGTGGCGACCTGGTCTCCGACGACGTGGTGATCGGCATCGTCGCCGACCGCATCGAGGAGCAGGATGCCCAGAACGGATTTATCCTCGACGGCTTCCCGCGTACGGTCGCTCAAGCCGAAGGGCTCGACGAAATGCTCGCCCGCAAGGGGCTCAAGCTCGATGGCGTGATCGAGTTCGACGTCGATCCGCACGCGCTCGTCGAACGGATCGTCAAGCGCGCCAAGGAGACCGAGGCCCGCGGCGAAGTCGTTCGCAAGGACGACAATCCGGACGTCTTCAGGACCCGGCTCGAAGCCTACAAGAACCAGACCGCGCCGTTGTCCAACTACTACGCCCAGAAGGGCAGCCTGAAGCACGTCGACGGCATGAGGCCGATCGACGAGGTCACCGAAGCCCTGAAAGGCATTCTCGGCCGCTGAGGCCGCGAGCGCTTGCCAAGGCTGAAGGGTCCGCCAAGGCTGAAGGGATTCGCCAAGGCTGAAGGGGCGCTTAGGCTGAAGGGGCGGCAATGCCGCCCCGCTCGGACGCGGCGAGGGGATCCCTCCGCCGCACTCCCCGTCTCCACTGGAGGAGCCGCCCCGCCTCCTCATCCTGAGGAGCTGCCCCGCCTCCTCGTCCTGAGGAGCTGCCCCTCCTCACCATCCTGAGGAGCCACCCCACCACCCTCATCCTGAGGAGCCGCGAAGCGGCGTCTCGAAGGATCTTCCAGAGCACACTGGAGACGCCTCGTCCTTCGAGACGCGACTGCGTCGCTCCTCAGGATGAGGCTGTGGTGGTGCCATTCTCAAAAATGGGACGAGATACTCCTTCCTCCTGCGGAGGAGCCACCCCGCCACCCTCATCCTGAGGAGCCGCGGGGCGACCACGGCATCGATGTCATGGGAACGGCCCGCCTTCGCCGTCGAACCGCTTGTCGATGCCGATGAGGAGGTCTCGCGCATTGCGAGGGACGGGAAAGCCGTAACCGCCGCCAGCCGCCTCGATGTCGTCGCCGGGCCATTTCAGCCTGCCGGTCTTGTGGTAGTCGCTGAAATAGAGACTCATCCCGATCGCCTTGAGGCAGAGTTCCAAAGCCTGGACGGAGTCGCCTCCGCGGCCTGCCCGGGCCTCAACGCCATTCGGCCAAGCGGCGTGTAACGGCATTTCCAGTGGTTTTCGTCTTCCTCCGGGGCATGCAACGTCACCAGAACGGCGATGTGCTCGCCGGTCTCGGTGATATACTCCAGTTCACGTGTCGCAATGATCATGAGCCCCTCAATCGTTCAGTGCCGGGATCGGATGCTTTTTACGAAACGCTGTCTTTCTGATACCCATCCATCGCAATCCTATCAACGATATTACGTAGCATCGATTCTGTCAAGAACAAAATAGGAACATTTGCGATGTCATTGCAGAACGGGTCGCGTCGAGCGCGTGCCGCCCACCCGATGCGAAGATCGCCGCGCTCTTCCGATCGAGGTAGCCGGGTCGCGCCCGGGCATGACAGAGTGCGTGAGGGGAGGGATCTCCCGTCGCTTGACGGGGGCGTCTCGATGCGTTAGGGAACCCGCTCTCGCAAAAGAACACGCGAACGGAGGGCTTCGTCAGAGGCCGCTCCGTATTCTTGTGTTCTCAACAATCCGCGCAAGGGCCGGCCTCCACCGGACGCGCGATAACCTTCGAAGCTTCGAGCTTCGATCACATGGAGACGGCAATGGCCCGTATAGCAGGCGTCAACATCCCGACCAACAAGCGCGTCGTCATCGCGCTTCAGTACATCCACGGCATTGGGCCCAAGAAGGCTCAGGAGATCGTGCAGAAGGTCAACATCCCGGCGGAGCGCCGCGTCAACCAGCTGACCGACGCCGAAGTGCTTCAGATCCGCGAGACCATCGACCGCGACTACATGGTCGAAGGCGATCTGCGCCGCGACGTGTCCATGAACATCAAGCGTCTCATGGATCTCGGTGCCTACCGCGGCCTGCGTCATCGTCGCAGCCTTCCGGTTCGCGGCCAGCGCACGCACACCAATGCGCGCACCCGCAAGGGCAAGTCCAAGCCGATCGCCGGCAAGAAGAAGTAAGGCGGAGAGGCTCGTCCTCGCGTTGTCCTCGGGGTCAGCTCCGGGGTCGCGCGCAGGCATCCGAGCCTCGTTCGGCCTGAGATGGCCGGGTCAATCCCGGCCATGACGATCAAGAGAACTGCAATCCCGAGCGCCTGGTATGACGGGCGCGTTTGAAGGACCATTTAGAATGGCTAAAGAAGCTACCCGCGTCCGCCGCCGCGAACGC
The DNA here is from genome assembly GCF_056401005.1 of Microvirga sp. P4_G7. Taxonomy (NCBI): domain Bacteria; kingdom Pseudomonadati; phylum Pseudomonadota; class Alphaproteobacteria; order Hyphomicrobiales; family Methylobacteriaceae; genus Microvirga; species Microvirga sp. P4_G7. Next base: position 6,351 of record NZ_JBFUKD010000108.1, read on the forward strand.
AAGAACATCGTTTCCGGCGTGGCGCATGTGAATGCCTCGTTCAACAACACGATGATCACCATCACCGACGCGCAGGGCAACACGATCTCGTGGTCGTCGGCCGGCGCGATGGGTTTCAAGGGATCGCGYAAGTCGACCCCGTACGCGGCTCAGGTCGCGGCAGAAGATGCGGCCCGCAAGGCGTCCGAGCACGGCATGCGCACTCTCGAAGTCGAGGTGTCCGGTCCGGGTTCGGGACGTGAATCGGCGCTCCGCGCTCTGCAATCGGCTGGTTTCACGGTGACGTCGATCCGTGACGTGACGCCGATCCCGCACAATGGATGCCGGCCGCGCAAGCGCCGTCGCGTCTAAGCTAGAAGATCATCTTGCCCGCGAATTCGTTTCGCGGGCGCTCCGGTTTCAAGGACAGGCTGCGGCCATCCTTCATTCCGTACCTCGAGAGGTGTGGTTGTGATCCAAAAGAACTGGCAAGAGCTCATCAAGCCGAACAAGCTCGAAGTGTCTCCGGGCGACGACCCGAAGCGCGTCGCGACAGTCGTGGCCGAGCCGCTTGAGCGCGGTTTCGGTACGACGCTCGGCAACTCGCTGCGCCGCGTTCTCCTGTCCTCGCTGCAGGGCGCGGCCGTAACGTCGATCCATATCGACGGCGTGCTGCATGAATTCTCGTCGATCCCGGGCGTCCGTGAGGACGTGACGGACATCGTGCTGAACGTGAAGACCATCGCCATCAAGATGCAGGGCGAGGGCCCGAAGCGCATGACGCTTCGCAAGACCGGCCCCGGCGCTGTCACCGCTGGCGACATCAACACGATCGGCGACGTGCAGATCCTGAACCCTGAACTCGTGCTCTGCACCCTCGACGAGGGCGCGGAAATCCGCATGGAGTTCACGGTCAACACCGRCAAGGGCTACGTCCCGGCCGAGCGCAACCGCGCGGAAGACGCGCCGATCGGTCTCATCCCGGTCGACTCGCTCTACAGCCCGGTCAAGAAGGTCTCCTATCGGATCGAGAACACCCGYGAGGGCCAGATYCTCGATTACGACAAGCTGAYSATGACSATCGAGACCAACGGTTCGGTGACCCCTGAGGATTCCGTGGCCTATGCCGCGCGCATCATTCAGGATCAGCTCCAGGTCTTCGTGAACTTCGAAGAGCCCCGCAAGGAAGAAGCCGCCGCCGTCGCGCCGCAGCTTCCGTTCAACCCGGCGCTGCTCAAGAAGGTCGACGAGCTCGAACTCTCGGTCCGTTCGGCGAACTGCCTGAAGAACGACAACATCGTCTATATCGGCGATCTCATCCAGAAGTCCGAGGCGGAAATGCTCCGCACCCCGAACTTCGGCCGCAAGTCGCTGAACGAGATCAAGGAAGTGCTCGCCTCCATGGGCCTGCATCTCGGCATGGAAGTGCCGGGCTGGCCGCCGGAGAACATCGAAGAGCTCGCAAAGCGCTTCGAGGAGCACTACTAAGATACAAACCGCCGCAAGTTCAAGAACTTGCGGCGGTATCTTCATTTTGCCACTCCGTTTCTTAATGGCGGAGGTCAAGAAGGACGGCCGGCCCTTGGCCCGGCGGCCGCAACATCAAGGAGAGAGCCATGCGTCACGGATTTCGTGGTCGTCGTTTCAACCGTTCGTCCGAGCATCGTAAGGCGATGTTCGCCAACATGTCGGCTGCGCTGATCAAGCACGAGCAGATCGTCACCACCCTGCCGAAGGCGAAGGATCTTCGTCCGGTCGTGGAGAAGC